>JACPXN010000114.1 GCA_016196515.1 Candidatus Omnitrophota bacterium
AATAACTTCTCGACTGGCTCTCAACTAGATAAACATGTGTCATATTATTACGCCCCTCAAACCTGCCTGCCGGCAGGCAGGCGTGCGCGTATACCAGTTCCGCCACCCGCGCGCAAGTCAATCAATTATTGTCTTAATCCATTCTTTTCCAGAACCTGATTTCAAAAATTTTTCCCGACTTCTTGCTTCTTCTCTAGAACCAAATGATTCACTGTGAATCAATCTAAACGGCCTATATGCTCGAGTTGTTCGACTCTTACCCTCTTGGTGCTGATATAACCGTCTTGTTAAATCATTAGTCAAACCAACATATAAATAATTTCTCGACTGGCTCCCAATCACATAAACGTGTGTCATATTATTACGCCCCTCAAACCTGCCTGCCGGCAGGCAGGCGTGCGCGTATACCAGTTCCGCCACCCACGCGTATATCTATTTATCCGTTGCCTGCTTCAATGCCGCAGTGATGAATTCCCGGAACAAAGGATGGGCCGCGTCGGGCTTGGACTTGAATTCCGGATGGAATTGACAGCCGACAAACCAGGGGTGGTCTTTGATCTCGATGATCTCAACCAAGTCCCGCTCCGGGTTAACGCCGGCAAACACCATGCCGGCCTCTTCCATCTGGACGCGGTAATGATTGTTGAACTCATAACGGTGCCGGTGGCGTTCGGAAATTTTTGACGTCTTATAGGCCTCAAAACTGCTGGTCCCCTTCTCGAGGAAGCACGGATATGCCCCCAAACGCATGGACGCCCCCATATTCTCCACCTGCTTTTGTTCTTCAAGCAAACCGATGACCGGCTGGGGCGTTTGTTTGTCGAATTCCGTCGAATTGGCGTTCTTAAGGTCGCAGACGTGGCGGGCGAATTCGATGGTGGCGATCTGCATGCCCAAACAGATGCCGAAAAACGGGATCTTGTTCTCGCGCACATGCCCGACGGCGCGGATCTTTCCCTCGATGCCGCGCGAACCAAAACCTCCGGGGATCAAAACCCCCTGCATGCCTTTAAAGACTTTTTTAGGGTCCTGTTTTTCCAATTCCTCGGAATCGACCTTGACGACATTCACCCGCGCGTTGTTGGCGATGCCGCCGTGCACCAGCGCCTCATAAATGGACTTGTACGCGTCCTGCAGAGCGATGTATTTGCCCACAACCGCGATCTTGACCTCTTTGGCGGGACTGCGCAGGCGCTTGACCACGCCCTCTTCCCAATTCTTGATCCCCTTGTCCGGCAATTTGATGTTGAGTTTCTTGAGGATCAATTCGTCGAGTTTTTGTTTCTTTAATGCCACGGGAACTTCATAAATGTGTTTGACGTCAATGGCCTCGATGACGGCCTCCACGTCCACGTTGCAGAAAAGCGCTATCTTCTCCCTCTGGTCCTGGGAAATGGGCCGTTCGGTGCGGCACATCAGGATCTGCGGGATGATGCCGATCTCGCGCAAGCGCCCGACGCTGTGCTGGGTGGGTTTGGTTTTTTGTTCACCGGCGGACCTGATATACGGCAGCAAGGTGACGTGGATATTCAAAGCGTACCCTTCCCCCAATTCCCACCGCAGCTGGCGGATGGCTTCCAAAAACGGCAGGCTCTCGATGTCCCCGACGGTGCCGCCGATCTCAACAATGGTGACATCCACGTCATTGCCCCTGGAAACCTTCTTGATGCGTTCCTTGATCTCGTCGGTGATGTGCGGGATGATCTGCACGGTCTTGCCTAAGTAATCGCCGCGGCGTTCCTTGGTGATGACCGAATAATACACCTTGCCCGCGGTGATGTTGCTGTCTTTGGACAAGACCGTGTTGGAAAAACGTTCGTAGTGGCCCAGGTCCAGGTCGGTCTCGGCCCCGTCCTCGGTGACATACACCTCCCCGTGCTGGTAAGGGTTCATGGTGCCGGGGTCCACGTTCAAATACGGGTCACATTTGATGATGGCGGCCTTCAGGCCCCGGGCCTCCAGCAATTTGCCGATCGAGGCCGCGGCAATACCTTTGCCTAAACTGGAAACTACTCCACCAGTGATAAAAATGTATTTACTCATATTGATTGCCGTTTCCGACGACCAAGAAAGTACTGATCAAGCCTTTTACCTTTGCCCAGACTGGAAACAACACCGCCGGTAATAAAAATGTATTTGCTCATTGTTTTTCCAGAATCAACTTATCGGCGTTGGACGGGATATGCAAAGGATATTTGCCGGTAAAACACGACGTGCAGAAGTCACCTTGTGTTTTCATCACCGCCATCATCCCCTCCAGGCTCAAATAAGCCAGGGAATCCACCTTGATGAAATCCGCGATCTCTTGGACCGACTTGCTGTGCGCGATCAACTCCCTGGTGCTGGGAAAATCAATGCCGTAAAAACACGGGGAAATGATGGGCGGGCAGGAAATGCGCATGTGGATCTCCTTGGCCCCGGCCTCGCGGATCTCTGCGATGCGGTTGCGGGACGTCGTTCCGCGCACGATGGAATCCTCGACCACGACGACCCTCCTGCCCTCGATCATTTCCCGGATGGGATTGAGTTTGACGCGCACCCGGAATTCACGCAAGAATTGCGTGGGCTGGATGAACGTGCGTCCGATGTAATGGTTGCGGATCATCCCTATCTCGAAAGGCATCTTCAATTCCTGGGCATAGCCCAAGGCCGCGTAATTGCCTGAATCCGGGATGCCCATGACAAAATCGGCTTTTGCCGGATGCTCTTTGGCCAATTGCGCGCCTAAGCGCTTGCGCACCTGATAAACGTTGTCGCCGAAAATGTGGCTGTCGGGACGGGCGAAATAAATGTTCTCAAAAACGCAATGCGCCCGGACGGCTTTTGAAGCGCCGGGCAAAAACACGGATTCGATCTTGTTGCCCTTGATGATGACCACCTCGCCCGGCTCTATCTCGCGGACGAATTCCGCCTTCATCAGGTCAAACGCACAGCTCTCGCTGGCCAAAATATACCCGTCGCCCAATTTCCCCAGCGACAACGGCCGAAACCCGTGGGGATCGCGCGCGCCGATGATGGTGTCCTCGACGAGGAAGATCAGCGAGAACGCGCCCTTCAACTGGGCCAGGACTTTGAGGAACCATTCTTTCAGATCGCCGTTGGCGGCCCTGGCCAAGAGATGCACGATGACCTCGGAATCCATGGACGTCTGGAAAATGGCCCCTTCTTCTTCCAGGCGGGAATACAATTCCTCGGTATTGGTCAAATTCCCGTTATGGGCGACGGCCATGGGCCTCTTGCGGTGCGTGACCACGATGGGCTGTACGTTCTTGACCGCGTTACTGCCGGTCGTGGAATAGCGCGTGTGGGCGATGGCCACGTGGCCTTTTAATTTCCCGATATTGCTCTCGTCGAAATTGTCCACCGCCAGGCCCATCTTTTTGATGACATGGGTTTCCTTGCCGTCATAGGTCACGATGCCGGCGGATTCCTCCCCGCGGTGCTGCAGGGCGTACAGGCCCAAAAAGGCCATTTGAGAAGCTTCTTTATGATGGCTGATGCCTACAATGCCGCACATAATTATCCTGCTCCTGCGGCCGTACGGGCGACCCGGTGGGTCGCCCCTACACGCCGATAAAGATTCTGCAGCGATTCAACCGTGAATTCATCTTTGATGCTGGCTTCAATGCCGTTGACCGCGGCCCAGGCGCCCTGCAGGGTGGTGATGCAGGGGATATTATGCAAAATGGCCGCCGCCCGCAGGACGCGCATGTCTGACTGACTTTTTGATCCGGAAGGAGTATTGATAATTAAATTTATCTCATCTTTCTTGAGCAATGTCAACGCGTTATTTTCCCCTTCGTCATGCTTGTCCGCGACCGTGACCGCGATCCCGTCGGCACGCAAAACTTCGGCCGTGCCCTTGGTCGCAAAAAGTTTAAATCCCAGGCCCTCCAGTTTCCGGGCGACGCAGGCGACCTGGCGTTTGTCCGCTTCGTTAACGCTGATAAAAACGCTCCCCACCTGCGGCAGGGCCTGGCCGGCGCAAATTTGGGACTTGGCAAAGGCGACACCAAAAGCCGGGGCAATGCCCATGACCTCGCCGGTGCTTTTCATTTCCGGGCCCAGAATAATGTCCACGCCGGAAAAACGGCTGAACGGCAGCACCGATTCCTTGACGCAAACGTACTTTAACTTGCCGGGATCGGGCAGGTCGAAATCGCCCAGTTTTTTTCCCGCCATGATCTGTGCGGCCACCTTGGCCAAAGGCACGCCGGTGGCCTTGCTGACAAAAGGCGCCGTGCGCGAGGCGCGCGGGTTGACCTCCAGCACATAGACCCGGCTGCCTTTGACCGCGAACTGTATGTTCAAAAGGCCGACGACGTTAAGGACCTTTGCCAAACGTACGGTGTGGTCCTTGATGACGGCCACAACGCTTTCGCTAAGCGTATGCGGCGGCAGCACACAGGCGGAGTCCCCGGAATGGATGCCCGCGTTCTCGATATGCTCCATGATCCCGGCCACGTAAACATCCTTGCCGTCGGCAATCGCGTCCACGTCCACTTCCTGCGCGTCTTCCAAAAATTTATCAATGAGCACGGGGTGCCCGCGCGAAACGCTATGCACCTCGTCGAGAAATTCCTTGAGGAATCCTTCATCATAAACAATGCGCATGGCGCGTCCGCCCAAAACATAAGAAGGCCTGACCAGAACGGGATAGCCGATCGAGCCCGCCGCGGCCAGGGTCTCTTCCTTGGTCGTGGCACAGGCATTGGCCGGCTGGTCGATCTTTAACTCATTGATGAGCGCGGCAAACCGTTCGCGGTTCTCCGCCAGATCGATCGAATCGACGGACGTGCCGATGATGGGCACCCCGGCCTGCTGCAGGCGCCGGGCCAGATTCAACGGCGTCTGTCCGCCGAACTGGACAATGACCCCGTCGGGTTTTTCCACATCGACCACGTTCATCACGTCCTCGAAGGTCAACGGTTCAAAATACAAACGGTCGGAGGTGTCATAATCGGTGGAAACGGTCTCCGGATTGGAATTGACCATAATGGTCTCGAACCCCATGTCTTTGAGCGCGAACGACGCGTGGCAGCAGCAATAATCGAATTCAATGCCCTGGCCGATGCGGTTGGGGCCGCCGCCTAAGATCATGATCTTCTTTTTGGGGCCTTCTTGGGCCAGCCGCTTTTGTTCGTTCAAAAGCGCCTCGTCCTCGGTTTCATACGTCGAATAATAATACGGGGTATAGGCCTCAAATTCCGCGGCGCAGGTGTCCACCAGTTTGAACGTGGCCACAATGCCCAATTCCTTGCGCAGGGCCCGGACATCTTTTTCGCTGCGGTCCGTCATTTCCGCCAATTGCGCGTCGGAAAACCCGTTCTCTTTGGCGCGGCGCAACAGCGACGGGCTTAGCGTCCCTCCGGCGGTCACCGCGGCCTTTATTTCATCCTCCAGTTCCAGGATCTGGGCGATCTGGTCAATGAACCACACGTCGATCCTGCTTAAGGCCGCCACCTCGTCGACGGTCATGCCTTTCTGCAAAGCGTATTTGAGGTAAAAAACGCGCGAGGCATTGGGCTCTTTCAAACGCAGGCGTATTTTTTCATCCTCAATGTAACGGTGGTCCTGTTTGTTGTCCAGGCCGGCATGGTCGATCTCCAGGCCCATCAAGCCCTTTTGCAGGGCTTCTTTGAACGTGCGGCCGATGGCCATGGTCTCCCCCACGCTTTTCATCTGCACACCCAGGATGTCCTTGGCTTCGGGGAATTTTTCAAAAGTAAAACGCGGGATCTTGACCACGCAATAATCAATGGTTGGTTCAAAACACGCCGGGGTCTCGCGGGTGATGTCGTTTTGGATCTCATCGAGCGTGTAACCCACGGCCAGTTTGGCGGCGAATTTGGCAATGGGAAAACCCGTGGCTTTGCTGGCCAGGGCGGAGGAACGCGACACGCGCGGGTTCATTTCAATGACGACCATGCGCCCGTTCTGGGGATGAACGGCGAACTGGATATTGGACCCGCCGGTCTCAACGCCGATCTCGCGGATGAGCCGTATCGCGGCGTCCCGCATCTTCTGATACTCGACGTCCGTCAGGGTCTGCGCCGGGGCAACCGTGATGCTGTCCCCGGTGTGCACGCCCAGGGGATCCATGTTCTCGATGGAACAAATGATGACCACATTGTCCGCCGCGTCGCGCATGACTTCCAGTTCATATTCCTTCCATCCCTCAATGCTCTCCTCGATGAGGATCTCGCGGATCATGCTGCTTGCGATGCCCAGGGCCGCGACGCGTTCAAATTCTTCCATATCAGGCGCGATCCCGCCGCCGGTGCCGCCCAAAGTGAAGCTCGGGCGGACAATGCAGGGAAAGCCGATCGTTTCGACCGCTTTTTTGGCCTCTTGCAGATTGTGGGCAAAAACGCTTTTGGGCACGTCAAGCCCGACTTTAAGAACGGCTTGCTTGAATTCGCTGCGGTCTTCGGCTTTTTTGATCACATCATGTTTCGCGCCCAGCATCTGGACCCCGTATTTCTCCAGGATGCCCTGCTCGTACAATTGCATGGCCAGATTCAACCCTGTCTGTCCACCCAGGGTCGGTAAAATAGCGTCGGGCCGCTCTTTGCGGATGATATATTCCAAAAATTCCGGGGTCAACGGTTCGATGTAGGTGGCATCCGCTAGCCCAGGGTCGGTCATGATGGTGGCGGGATTGGAATTGACCAGAACAACACTGAAGCCCTCTTCTTTGAGCGCTTTGCAGGCCTGGGACCCGGAATAATCGAACTCGCAGGCCTGGCCGATGACGATGGGCCCGGCACCAATGATGAGGATTTTTTTTAAGTCCGTGCGTTTAGGCATGTGTCTTGTTCGCGTCGATCGTATCAATGAACTGTTTGAACAAATACCGCGCGTCATGCGGGCCGGGTGATGCTTCCGGATGGTATTGAATGGAAAAAACCGGGAATTTTTTGTGGCGTAGGCCCTCGCTGGTATGGTCATTGAGATTGGTGTGGATCACTTCGGCTTGGGCAGGATCCAAACTTTTTGTGTCCACGCAAAAACCATGGTTCTGCGACGTGATGCCGATGCGCTGCCCTTCGAGGTCCTTGACCGGATGATTGGCACCGTGATGGCCGAATTTCAATTTATACGTTTTTGCGCCCAGCGCGAGCCCCAGGATCTGATTGCCCAGGCAAATGCCGAAAACGGGCAGTTTGCCGATGCTTTGTTTGACGGTATCAATGACATGGGTGACAACGGCCGGATCGCCGGGGCCGTTGGAAAGAAAAAGTCCGTCGGGTTTGATGGCCAAAATATCTTTGATCGTTGCGGTCGCCGGAAAAACGTGGGTTTCACATCCTAGGTCCGCGAAAATGCGCAAAATGTTCCATTTGATGCCGCAGTCAATGGCCGCGATCTTGTAGCGGCGGGGGCCTTTGGCCTTCCACACATATTTTTTGGGGGTCGTAACCTCACGCACAAGGTCCGCGCCTTCCATGGACGGCAGGGCGTCGAGTTTTGCCTGCAAACTTTTGGGATCAAAGTCCTGTGTTGAAATGATGGCTTTCATGGCGCCGGCCACGCGCAAATGGCGGGTCAAAGCGCGGGTGTCAACGCCTTCCATGGCCATGATCTTGTTCTTGTTGAGATATTCGGTCAGGGACTTAGTGGCGCGCCAGTTGGAGGGCCTGCGGCAGAATTCTTTGGCCACGAACCCTTTGACGTGGATCTTGTCGCTTTCCACGTCGTCGTTGTTGACGCCGGTGTTTCCGATGAGGGGATAGGTCATCACGACGATCTGGCCGGTATAAGAGGGGTCGGTGAGGATCTCCTGATACCCGGTCATCGCCGTATTAAAGACGGCCTCTCCCGCGGTTTCTCCGGTTTGTCCTAAAACGTGCCCCCGAAAAGCCGCACCGTCTTGCAGATATAGGATGGCTTCTTTCATGTACTCCGGGGACATGCACCGTAACCCGAATTACATCAACAACACTTTTAAATTCGGGTTATGGTTCGTGTCCCCATATATGGGAGATAAAAAACAACGGCAGGCGGAGTTTTCCTCCAGGCCTTAAACAATATAGACAATTGCCCGCCGAATGTCAAGCATGGATAAAGGGATAAAGGTAGCACCTGCCTTCTTGAAAGAAGGCAGGTGCTACCTTTATTGACCTTTATTGAATGTGCGCCACGACCTCGATCTCGACTAAGGAGTCCTTGGGGATGCGGGCGGCTTGGATGGTGCTGCGCGCGGGTGCGGTGGCGGCCTTGAAATGTTTGGCGTACACCTCGTTCATAGCGGCAAAATCATTGAGGTCTTTGAGGAACACCGTGACCTTCACCGCCTTGTCCAGCGACGAGCCGGCCGCTTCCAGCACCGCCTTCAAATTCGCGAGGACCTGTTCGGTCTGCTCCTTGATGCCGCCCGCAACCATGCGGCCCTGTTTGTCCAAAGGAATTTGCCCGGCGGTGTAAACGAGATCACCGATGACAACTGCCTGATTGTATGGTCCTATGGGTAACGACACTTGATCGGTTTTGATGATCTTCTTGCTCATACTCCCTCCCTTAACATTTCTTCAATGGCCGCGCGGCACTGGCGCGTCGGACAATCCGTATAGATAAGCCCGAGGCGGCGGTCAAACACATCCTCGACGCTACGGGCCATTTCAACCTTGACCGCGTAGACGACCTGCGCGCGGATGGCCGGCGAACAGGAACATATTTTACCTTTTAAGGAAGGGTCTTCTTGGGTCAGGGCAAGAACATCGGCAAAACGGCTGCCGTAAACGCTCCTCAGATACTCGACAATGTCTGTACCGACGCTGTAATGCCCTGCCGCGGACTGGACATCCTCCTGCCCCTGCTCGGGACTGCCGTACAAAGGGTGCAGGTCGCTGTTGCCCAGATGCCGCCCGGCCTCGGGCAGGACCTTGGCCACGCATTCGCGGGCAATGGCGCGGTAGGTTGTGTATTTACCGCCCAGCACATAATAGACGCCGGAAAACGCGCGCTTGATGACATGGCGGCGCGACACCTGCGACGGCATGCCCCGATCATAGACCAGGGGCCGGATGCCCGCGAAGGTCATGATCACGTCCTCTTTTTGAAGGGTTCGGCCGGACAGGATACGGCTTGCCTCACCCAAGAGATACGCGACATCGTCCTGGTCACAGCGGACATCGTCGGGGCTGTCGGCATAATCCGTATCAGTCGTGCCGATGAGGGTATTGCCCTTGAAAGGAATAATAAAAATGACCCTTTTGCCGGTACGCGTTTGGACCAAAAGCGCGCGATCGCTTAAACGGCCGCGATAGACGACATGCGCGCCCTTGGTGCCCCTTAAACAGGGCCTGGCCCGCGGCGCGTCTTGATGCAGCACCATGTCCGACCACGGCCCCACGGCCACGACCACCTGGCGCGCTAAAACGTCGAATGAGGTCCCGGCCTGGGCATCCTGCGCGCGGACCCCGACGGTGCGGCCGTTGTTCTTTAAAAATCCCGTCACCTCAACATGGTTGGCCGCGTGCGCGCCGTATTTGTCCGCCATCAGCACGTTTTCCAGGCAAAGCCGGGCATCATCCATCTGCGCGTCGAAATATTCAACCCCGCCCACAAGCCCTTCGGGGTTAATGTCCGGGACGTGCTGGACCACCTCTTTTTTGCTTAAAGTCCTATGCCCTCCCAGCCTATAAGCGCCGCTTAAGGCATCATACAGCCACACCCCCAAACGCATCTGCCACAAACCCCGGGGGTCGCCGCGGTAAACCGGGATGATGAATGCCATGGGTTTGACTAAATGCGGCGCGCTTTTCCACTGGACATAGCGTTCTTTGAGCGATTCAGCGACGAGGTCGAACTCAAGATGTTCCAGATAACGCAAACCCCCGTGGATCAGTTTGGTGCTTTTGCCGGACGTGCCGCCGGCAAAGTCGCCTTTTTCCAAAAGCGCTGTCGAGGCCCCGGTTGAGGCGGCCAGATAAGCGATGGCCGCGCCATTGATACCTCCGCCGATGACAAGCAGATCGTAGGTTTTTCTGGAGAAACGTTTGAGGTCGCGGATCATGTCATCGTCTGCCGGACGGCCTTTTGCCATCCCGCGTATCGGGCCTGCGCGGCTTTCAAAGGCATGGCGGGTCTGAAGATCCGCTCGACTGCCTGCATCGCCATAATGTCTTTGGGACGCCACAGACCAACGGTGATCCCCGCGAGATACGCGGCACCCGCGGCCGTTGAGTCCAACAATTTCGGCCGCACCACG
>JACPXN010000001.1 GCA_016196515.1 Candidatus Omnitrophota bacterium
AATTCTCCAAATGGTCCCGGGCAACGGCGGCATTCCTGGCCTTCTGGTCCATGCTAACGGCTCCCTTTGGACATTTGACGGTCCTTGACCTGTTGCACATCAGCGGCCACCTGCCCAGGGGTTTTCTCGCCGATGATGATGTTCTGGATGCCCTTGTCAAAAGTTTCCACAACCAGCGGGTCTTCATGGACCGGCCAGGTGTTCGGGTGTGTTGAATTTTCCATGCCCCTGGCAAACTCCTCGAGGATGGGCGGGATCAACGCCATGGCCTCGCGGTTTGCGGGTAAATTGTTGGTATCCCTGGACAGCAGTGCTTGCTGTTCCTTGGCGGTCAACCACTTCAAGAACGCCGTGGCCTTGTCCTTATGAGGAGAGGTACCATTGACCACAAAGGAGGAACCGGCCCCTCCCCAGATCTTAAGCGGGAACGCCGTGTCCAATGGCGGCGGGAGCATGACCCCGTAGTCCAATTTCGGGTTCATGTCCTTATAAACATTGACGCACCAGGACCCGTTGAAGGTGAAGGCGGCGCGCTCCAGGGCGAAATCCTGCTCGGCGTATTTATTGCCCTTGGTCACGATGCCTTCCATGAGGGCATTCTTGCCGCGTAATTCTTCAAAGAGCCCCAAGACCCTGATCCAGTCAGGGTCGGTGTACTTGACCTCTCCCCGGTAGGTGGCGAAAACCTTCGCTTCCCCCATGATATTGAACGCATAATTGGAGGCGAAACAATCCAGCAACCAGATCTCGCCCCAGCCGGACACGAACGGTGTGATCCCCACACGCCGCAGCGCCTGGCAGTCCTTGATCCATTCGTCCCAGGTCTTAGGCGGCGCCGCGATGCCCGCCTTGGCCAGGAGTTTCCTGTTGTACAGCATCTGCTGACTGGTCACGTCGATGGGGACCCCGTAGATCCCGGGCTTGACCCCATAGATGTTGCCGGCGTCAAAGCGCCTGTCGGCCAGGGCCTTGTCAAACAGGCTGTTCTTCCACCTCCCCCCGTCCGCTTCCATTGCGTCGGTCAGATCGGCGATGAGTCCCGCCTGGATGAAATCAACCACGATGGATTTCTTGTCCAGAACGCCGTAAATGTCCGGCAGGACATTGCCCTGCGCCGCGGCGATCACTTTCTGCGAATACGCTTCGGAAGGGGCGAACAACTGGACCGTGACTTCGACGCCTGTCTCTTGTTTGTATTTTTCCGCTAACTGCTCGAGGGTGTCGTGCCGGTCCGTCATCCAGTGCCACAGAAGGATGGTATTGCTTTTAGAGGGGGACGGGGAGCACCCGGTCAGGGCTATCAATATCCACGCGCAACAAAGGACAAGCGGCGTGCCTCTGGACATACTACGCTTTCCCCCGTCTAAGTTCGAGCTGTTTGCGAATATCATAAGCCCTGTCCTCGGAGATCTCGAAGGTCGCGATAAAATAGATCGCGACCAATGAGGCCACGATGGGGATGCCGATATCAAAAAGCCGCAGCCATAACAAGGTATGCGCGGTCTGGGCGCCGTGCAAGGACTCCTTGAAGCCCGTCCAGTTGAGCAGAAAACCGGATATCAACGAGGCCGCTGCCTGTCCGAGCTTGACCATCCACCAATAAATGGCGCCGAAAATACCCTCCCGGCGGGAACCGTTCTCAAGTTCGTCAAGATCGCAGACATCGGCCAACATGGAGGTGACAATAGTGAAGATCGACCCCAAACTGAAGGCGATCAATGGCGCCGCCACCAAGAGCAGGTATGGATGCTGCGGGTTATACCCCCACCATTTCATAGCGTACCCGACCATGGACAGGGGAATAGTCATGAGCAAGGTGTTGCGCTTGCCGAGCTTAGTCGCGATCCACGTGATCAAAGGGAAGATGACAAAGAAGCTCGAGACCGCCGCCACCGTCCCGTTCCACCCGAGCAGTTGCCCCCCTTTGCCGTAATCGCCGCCGAACACGTAAAAGAAAATGACATAGGCCGTGAACGAGGAGGCCAGTATGAACCCGTTGAAGACCAGGAACGTGATGGCGCACAGCCAAACGAAGGGCCGGTTCTTGAAGGCGATCTTGCAGCCGGAAAAGAAATCCTTCATCACCTCCATCGCCTTGCGTTTCTTGACATTGGGCAGATGGGTAAAACGCTCTTTGTTGACAAATACCGGGAAAAGCCCGCCGGCGATGATAAAAACGCCAAAAATAACCGCCAGCACCCGTACGCCGTGCACGAGGTCCTTGTTGCTGTACATGAATGCGAACAACCAGGGAGAAATGACCCAGGCGATCTGGCCAATGGTGTTGCATGCCCCCTGCAGACGCGTGCGTTCGTGATAATCAGGGGTCATTTCAAACCCTAAGGCAATAAAGGGAATGGCGAAAAAGGCGAAGGCGACCACATAGAAGCACTGGATGATCAGAAAATACCAAAAACTGTAACTTTCCGGGCTTTCTTTATGCAGCTGAAACATCAGGATGAATAAAAGGCCTGAGATCACGGCCCCGAATAACATGAAGGGCCGGCGGCGTCCATACCGCGTGCGGGTATTGTCCGACGTGTAGCCGATCAAGGGATCGGTGAAGGCGTCGATCAGGCGCGGAACCGTCCCGATGATCCCCACCTTGGCGGGGTCCATCCCCAAACCAAGATTGAGGACCAGGACCATGGCGGTCAAAGCCGCCGCCTGCATCTGGTTGACAAGCGCTCCTATGCTGTACGCGGCTTGTTGAAAAAATGGAACGCGGTCTTCAGGGGCGGTGATGTGGTGAGAATGCGCCGGGACTTTTCCCATAAAGTAAAAATCTAACACAGTTCCAAGGTCACGGTCAAGACAATACTTTGGACAATGAGCCGGCGCGCTATGCGGATACGCGCGGGTCCCAGGCGTTCAAAAGATACCGGCTTGCCATCTGCCGACACATCGGCAATGGCATAAGAACCGGCATCCAGCTTCTTTGGATTACGGTATTGCACCGTGATCGTGTGCCCGGCAAAAGGACAGGTCACGGACGCGTTGCCCTTCGCGTCAAATTCTTCCCTGACCAATTGCGGAGATAAAACCAGGTCCCCGCGAAGACCGCGCACGCCGAACGCCTGCGTCAATTGGGTCAGGACAAACCAGCTGGCCGACCCGGTCAAATAAGGGTACATCCCCCGGCCTTCGGAATCGAAATATTCCGGGATGCCCGGATAAATTTTACTGCGGTGGCCGTCGACGGCCATGCGGGTGATGGAACGCAGCACTTCGTGCCCCTGACGGGCAAAGCCGCGTTCATACAGCGCGTACGCGTACATCACCGTCATGTGGCTGAAGAACGCGCCGTTCTCCTTGGTACCGTAGGCGAAGGCGAACGCCCGCCCCAGGTCCGGATAATGACGGATGCCGAAATCGGTATTCAAACGGTATCCGCCCAAATTTTTATCCCGCAAAAACCGGTCCACACTGGCGATAATGTCCTCGATCTCTTTGGCCTCGGCCATGCCGCTCATGACAGCAAAGACCTGGGCCGTCAAAATCATGCGCACCGCACCGTGTTTTTTGCCCTCGACCTGATTGGCTTGATTATCGTAATACCCGTTGAACCAGGCGTAGTTCTTGCCCTTGTCCTCGACGGTAATTTTCTCCTGATGGCGCAAATGGGAAAACAGCCAGCGGCCTTTGTGGCGCAGGTCTTTGACAAGGCCCTGGACGCCGACGGACACTTTTTCCCCGCTCAATGCCGGCTGGACGGCCCTGAAATAACGGTCGAACAACAGTTGATGTTTCTCCCTGGGATGGTCGTAGTTGACCCCGCCAGGGGCGGGGCCGACGGTGTCCAATAAAAGCAAAATTTCTTTGGCCACTTCAAAAGCCGCAATGCCTTTGCGTTTGGCCAGGTCCTCGATGATGCCGGCGATCTTCAAAAGGTTGCCGCCGTAAAAGGCCGTGAACGCCGCGCTTTCCCCGCGCGCAAAAGCCATGTCCAGCCCGTCATTCCAGTCCGCGCTTTCCAGACGGATCAGATTATGTTCCCCGACGTTAAAGAACTGGGTCAAATTCTGGACAAGGACATGCTCGAGGACCGTGCCCTCATACGTATGGCCTTTTTTGTCCACCAGTTTATGGCCGTAACGCGCCAGCCAGCCCAGGTCTTTCTCAAAGGTCCTGGCCATTTGCGGGTCGCGGAAATACGGGACCTTTTCCAGAAGAATGTCAAAATCGCCGCTTTGGTCAATATACAAAAGCAGGGTCATCAGCGGCCAGCAGCCGTGGTCCATCCAGACGCGGGTGATGGCGTTGCGGTCCGCGATGAATTCCCCGGGTTTGGCGCCGATGATGGTGGCATTGCTGCCGTCGATGCGGATCCCCGCGCAATTGTTGAGCAGATCCGCCCGCACAACGCAGGGCTCGATGAGAATGAGCGACAAAAGGTCCTGCCAGATGTCGCGCCAGCCCTTGCCTCCCTTGCCGTAGTCGTGGTCAGGTAAAAATGAACAGCCGAAAATACGCCGCAAGATCGGCTGCAGGGTGACCCAGCGCATCCAGGCATTAAAACCCTCGTCGCCGGTCTTAAAACGGATCGTGCCGGTCTTGTCCTCCCAGAATTTCCTGTTGCGCGCCCAGGCCTCTTCAAACGCTTTGGGAGAGGCGAAACGTTTGAAGAACGCGCGGGCCCCAACAGCGTCAGGCGCCAGCCCCACGACAATAAAATATTCTTTGGCCTCTTTGCTTTTAAGCGTGATCTCTTTGAAACGCAAAGCACCCACGGCTTCCTTGCCCTGCAAAGCCCCCTCGGAACATTGGACGGGTTGACGGTCTTCCATGACCGCCTGCGGGGCGTCCAGGTTGCCGGCATCCCCCAAAAACGTATCTACCGTCGGAAAAGTTCCCAACGGGGACGCGCCGTCACCATCGGCACCGTAGACAAAATATACGCAACGCACCTGTCCGTGGCCCTCTTCGTTAAAGACCATGGTGGGCTCGACCAGCACCCCGTCCTTGTTCTGTTCAATGCGGTGTAAAAGCGCGGTGACGTGTTCGTGGTCGTGTTTATTGGCCAAAGAACGGCCGAAAATGGGAATGGCCGCGGTCGGGGTCAAAGTGATGTTCTTGCGCGAAATGTTTTTGACCGTCACGCGCATGAGCTCCACCGTCTCATCGCCCACGGGAATGAAATGAACGGCCTCGAGGCCAAGTCCGCGGGACGGATGACGGCGGGTCACTTGATGCCACAATTGTCCGATCTCAACGATGACCCCGCCGAAGGCGGGGGGGCTGTCCTTGGCCAGCGAACAGGTCCCTTTGCCCTTGACGGAAACAAAAAATTCGCGCGACGGCCGGCGCAGGTCCTCGCGGGACGCGGGTTTGGTGACATAATGGAGCTTGTCCAGTTTAATGTCCCCGCTTAAGAAGGGCGTGATCGCGGATTTCAAAGAGGACGCGTCCGCCCCGCACAGGGGGGCGTAAATGGTCTTGATCGCCCCCGCGGCCGCGGAAACAAACGTGATCCCGTCGGGACCGTAGGTATAAAATGCTTTTTTGTCCATCATTGGTTTTAGGGCTGGAGGGTCAATTGAAAAAGGCGGCTCATCTTCATAAAATCCACCTGGGGGAATTGCACGCCGACGTCCCACGCCGACGAACCAGCCGCCCCGCCTCCCGGACGGGCAGGCCTGGTCCACTTCACCCTGCCACAGAGGGCCATCGGCAAGGCGCCATCGGGAACTTCGACTTCCAGAGCAACAGGATCATCCAAAAACATCCGCTCGCGGGTGTTGATGCGCACTCCCGCGGCAGAGGCATCCCTTAAAAAAACATCGGTCCCGTATTCATTGCGTGAATCCTTGAATTTGGCGGGATAACGCGCCCAAAAACGTTCAAAAAGGCGGCGTTCGGGCATAACACAATCCTAACAAAAATATCTGTCCAGGCGGGTTGGGGAACCGGAAAGGACTTCGGCAAAATTAAGCCCTATCCGGTAATTCTTGGAATCCGAAAGTTGACGCACCCATTTGACGACCCCCAGGACCAAAACCGACTCGGCATTGGGCTTCAATTGGATCTCGATGGCGACTTTTTCATTGACTTGATGGGGATGGGGGGAAACAAAACCAATGCCGTTACGGCTGATGTCCACGGTCTGTGTCCGGTCAAATACGGACCCGGCCTTGCCTTCCACCGGCACAAAACAGTCCAGACGGTCTTCGCTGCGCTTGTCTTTGACAGCTGCCATGCTTCCACCTACAAAGATATGAAAAAATCATAACGGCGAAAACGCTTTCCTACTAAGGTATTGTAAAACATCCAGGCAAAAGTGCAAATAAAATCACAACTTTTTATTTATTCCAAACTAATTGACCTGATTGGGGTTACCGCAATCCTTGAACGAAAAAATAATATTTTTAAAACAATTTTTCTCTGGTATAATCAAATCATGACTGTAACCGACATTTGCCTGTTCCTGATCGAAGCATTGGCGCTGTTGCGCGGCGCCAGCCGCGGGTTTGCCCGTTCGGTGATCGGCCCCTGCGCCCTGGTCATCGCCACAGGCGTGGCATTTCTCTATTATAGGGCAACAAAAGACATCGGCGTCAGTCTTGCCATCGGACTGTTGGGCCCCATTGCCTTAAGTTTGATCCTTAAGATGATCCTGGGGTCGATCAATGCCTCCGGAAGGGTCAAGTCGGGTTTCTTCTCACGGTTAGCCGGGGCCGTCATCACGGCTGCGTGGGTTGCTGTTCTCACACTGCCGATCATCTTTGTCCTGACGTTTTTGCCACCGGTCCACTCCTCCATAACAGCCCTGCGTAAGGACATCCACCGGTCCTTTTCCTACAGTCTTCTGACATCTTTTATTCCTGCTGAACCGGCCATAGGACACGCCGATGCCGTCAAAGACCTGCGTGAGGACCAGCGCATGCAGGCCTTGCTCAACGACCCTGCCATTGCCAGGGCCCTTCAAAGAAAGGATTACGCCGCGCTCCTATCCAACCCCAAGGTCATGGAGTCCGCCCAGGACCCGCAGTTCATCCAGAAACTCCTGTCCGCCTACCAACAGATCACCCGGACGGACCAATGAGATGTTGTTTTCAAATCTGTAAAGAGTGAAACTTTAGATCTTTGATGGGTTTATAGTGTTTTATGTTGGACGAGCATAACGGCAGGTTACTTTCGGATGACATCCGTATCAAACAGCACGGTAACGGCCCCCTCTTAACTCGTCCATGATTTTAGATACAGGTCTTTTGTCCGTGGCCATGGAGCCAAAAAAAGGATGGTCCATCACCGACTTTTTGTTGTGCTCATGGACGGGGGTGATCACACCCCTGGGCTTGCCGCTGTAAATGATCTCCACGCGCTCCTTGCGGGCAAGCGCCTTAAGGACATCTTTCATTTTATACCTTAGATCGACGATGTTGGCCAATCGGGGGGCCTAAAATCAGAGGGCTGCTGCCAGGCGGGATTTAGAGGGCGGGTCAAATGACTTCAAAATTTTTATTGTTTTTCAGGCCCTTGTCAAACGTGCATGTCTTTAAATTCTTTGACCCGGCGATTTCCCCTATCAAGGCATCATAAAATCCAAACCCCTTTTCGGCTTTGGACAGGGCCAGGCGGACGGCTATTTCGTGTTCAAAAGAAAACTGCTCCACGTTCAGAATGTCTCGTATGGCGCCGAGCGTCCCCTTCTCGTCAAAACCGTAGAATGTTTTTAGAACATAATACGTTTCAAGGACAACGCCGTAGGTGATGAAAATTTCCTTGGGGCCGTATTTCTTGATCAGGCCTCTTGCCCGGGAAACCATCTCTTCTTTGTCAACAGTGATGACCCTCACCAGGACATTGGTGTCCAGTGCTATCTTCATTTTTTAAACCTCGAAGACCACGACTCCTCCCTGGCTTTGCGGATCTCCTCATCGGTCGCCCTCTTTTTGGAAACATTTTTATATTTCTTGATAAGGTCATCGATGGTGAATTTGGAGCGAGACATCAGCTCAATATGTCCGTTTTTCTCTTCAAAGACAACCGGGTCTCCCGGGTGCAATTTCAAGCGATGCAGGATCTTGACAGGCAGGGTGATCTGCCTTTTGGACGTTATTTTAGCCTCGGATATGACCATGGCTTTACCCTCCTTGCTTTGTAACAAGGATAGCATGCCTTTCACCCAAAATCAAGAAAAAAGTTATGCCGCTTCTCTTCGATTCCTTTATTTACCTATGCAGAATGTGGAGAAGATGCGGTCCAGGAGGTCGGCATCGATGTTGCGGCCGGTGACGGCGTCCAGTTGATTGACCGCGCCCTTGATCTCTTCGGAGACGAATTCCCAGGAAGTGTCCTGCTGTGTCAAGGTGACGGCGTGGGCCAGGTGCTCTTGCGCAAATTTAAGGGCCTGCACGTGGCGGATATTGCTGATCAGAATTCCCTGCCCGTCGAAATGGTTGGCCTGCCCTGCGCATGTGATGAGGGCGGATTCCAGATCATCGATGCCCGTTTTCCTCAGCGCGCTGACGCGCACCGCGGGACTGTCGGGAAGCAGACGTTGAACATCCTCACTGCTGATCCGCGCGGGAAGGTCACTTTTATTTAAAACAACGATGGTTGTCCGGTCCTTGATCTGTCCAGCCAAACGCGTATCTTCTTTTGAAAGCGGTTGGGCAGCGTCCAAAATCAAAAAAACGATGTCCGCGTCCTCCATGTGCCGCCGGCTGCGCTTGACCGCCTCTTGTTCGACGATATCGCGCGGTTCCAGGATACCGGCGGTGTCGATGACCTGAAAAGGGATGCCTTTGATCTGCGCGTATTCTTCCAGCGGGTCGCGGGTCGTCCCGGGCATGGAAGTGACAATGGCACGGTCATGTTTTAAAAGCACGTTCAAAAGCGAGGATTTGCCCACGTTGGGCCGTCCGCACAGGACAATGCGCAGGCCTTCTTTTAAAAGGCGTCCCTGGTTGGCGGACTTCACCAAATGTCCGATCTTTTGCTCCTGTGCCTTCATCTGTTGGGCAAGAACATTTCTGCCTTTTGCATCAATGTCGTCTTCCGGAAAATTGATGAAGGCCTCGACGGTCGTATAAATTTCCATCAATGCATCGCGGATCTTGCCCAGCGCGGCAGACAACTCCCCTTGCAAATGCGCATGACCGGCGCGCAAAAACGCCTGTGTCTTGGCCTGAATGATATCCAGCACCGCTTCGGCCTGCGCCAAATCAATGCGGCCGTGGATGAAGGCCCTCTTGGTGAATTCCCCGGGTTCGGCCAGGCGCGCGCCGGCGTCCAGCGCCGCTTCCAGGACCGCGCGCACCGCGGCCATGCCGCCGTGGCAATGGACCTCCACCACATCCTCGGTCGTGTAACTTTTAGGCGCGCGCATCACGGTGATCAATCCCTCGTCGATCATTTGATCGCCGTGAATAATGCGGCCATAATGCACCGTGTGCGTCGGCGCATCCGCGATCGTCTTGCCGTTTTTCATCTGAAAAATACGGCCGGCAACGGTCAGCGCCTGCGTGCCGCTCAAACGCACAATGCCGATACCCCCCTGCCCCGGCGGGGTGGCAATGGCGGCGATCGTATCTTCTAATGACCGGTATTGATACATCTCTCCCTCGCCTCGGCAATGACGAACACTGAACCGGCCACCACGACCACATCATTGTCCTTTGCTTTGGACAATGCCAGATCCATGGCCTCATTGACCGTTTGGGTCACGGACCATTCTTTGTCCGGGAACAATTCTGTGGCCTCGCTGCGGCCAAACGTATACGCGCGCGGGTGGTTGGCCCGCGTCAGAATGACGCGCGCGGCCATTGCCTTTAATTCCCGCGCCATCCCCTGGATATCTTTGTCCAAAGATACGCCCAGGACCAGGGTCACCGTCCGTCCGGAATATCCGTCCGCCACTGTTTTGGCCAAGACCCTGGCCGAGGCCGCGTTGTGCGCGCTATCAACAATGACCACGGGTTTTTTCTGCAAGACCTCAAATCGTCCCGGCCACCGGGCCTGTTTTAACCCCTTGACGATTGCCTCATCAGGGACCTGATGCCTCCAATGGCGCAATAATTCAACCACATGCACGGCCGTGGACGCGTTGACCCTCTGATGCTCCCCTTTTAAAGAAACCTTCAGGTCCTGATGTTGGGCCGTGCCCGCCTCGGCGAGCCCTTGGCGAGACGGGTCCACCACGATCGGCGGGATGCCGAATTCGCGGCAGCGGTTTAAAAGCAGGGCCATGACTTTTTCATCCTGGGGCGCGATCACG
>JACPXN010000096.1 GCA_016196515.1 Candidatus Omnitrophota bacterium
AGATTGATTCACAGTGAATCATTTGGTTCTAGAGAAGAAGCAAGGAGTCTGGAAAAATTTTTGAAATCAGGCCCTGGAAAGGAATGGATTAAGACAATAACCGGTTGACACTTACGCGCGGGTGGCGGAACTGGTATACGCGCACGTTTGAGGGGCGTGTGCCGCAAGGCATGAGGGTTCGACCCCCTCCCCGCGCATTCTTTTATGAACAAACCCATTGAAATCTCCGCAAGCATTCTCGCCGCTGATTTTGCCCATCTGGCGGACGAGATCAAGAAAAGCGAAGAGGCCAGCGTGGACCGTTTTCACATCGACGTCATGGACGGTCATTTTGTGCCGAATCTGACCATCGGCCCGGTCATCGTTGAGGCCGTGCGCAAGCACACGCGTCTGCCCGTGGAAACACACCTGATGATCGAGCACCCCTGGGACCATATCGATGCCTACGCGAAAGCCGGGGCCGACATCATCCAGATCCAGGTGGAATGTTACGGCGAGCGAAAGGCATCCTGCCAGCAATATGGCCAGTATCCCAAGGAAATTGACCATGTCTTTGCGGCCAAACTGCGCGCGGACTTAAAGAAGATCAGGTCTTTGGGGAAAAAGGCCCATATCGTCATCAATCCCGGCACGCCTTTGATCACTGATGTCCTGGGTGATTGCGACGGGGTCCTTGTCATGTCGGTGGATCCCGGTTCCGCGGGCCAGAAATTCATGCCCCGGGTCTTGCCGAAGATCGAGCAATTGGCAAAGGCCTTCCAGGGGGACATCGGTGTCGACGGGGGGATCAACGGGGACACGGCGTCTTTATGCGTCAAGGCCGGAGCGCGGGTGCTGATCACGGCGAGTTATTTGTACGGGGCCAAAGATATGCGGGTGGTGGTGGCCGGTTTGAGGTCTCTATGCGTCTAAAACAATTATCCGGGCAGACCGCGCTGGAATATATGCTTTTATTGGGCATCGTGGCTGCGGCGGTTTTGGCCGCCTTCAGATATTTGCTCCCCCAGGTGCGCGATTCATCCGCGGGATATTACAATAACGTGGCCCGCGCCATCAGGGGGGAGAACCCCGATCCCATCGATGGCGGCTGGTGCGACTGGTCGCCGTGTGTGCCTGCCATACCCGCGACCAGTAGCACGCCCCCTGTTTCTGGCACCACGTCCCGCTACCGCACCTGTCAATGCCCCGCGCCCGCTTTCGGCGGCAAGCCCTGCGAAGAAAGCGTCGGCGGATCCGGCCAAGAAGGTTGTTGAACCCGCCTAGACTTTTCTCTGGTCCCGCACGTAATTGCTTTTGTTTAAACCCTTGGCGTATTTTTTGAGTTCCGCGCCGATCTCGCCGATCTGGGCCACATGGGTGATCTTCTGCCCGCGGTTGCTGACAATGCCGATGGAGATCGCGACGAAGGCGGCCTTGGTGGGATTCCCCTGGCGGTCGCGGCCCATGATAAATTCGGCTTTGCGGTCCTCTTCATTGTAAAAGGCCGGGATCGCGGCGTCAAAGGCGTCGATGACCTTCTGGCTGACCGCGTCCGCTTTCTCGTCATCGCAGATAAAAACAAAATCATCCCCGCCGATATGGCCCACAAACCCTTCCGTTGGGCACACCTGTCGGACGCTGTCGATGAGCACGCGGGCGGCGGTGCGGATGACCTCGTCGCCGCGTTCAAACCCGTAGGCATCGTTGTAGATCTTGAATTTATCCAGGTCCGCGTATCCGACGGCGAACGTCTTGCCGGAATCGATGCGGTTTTGCAATTCTTCCATGATGGAACTGTTGCCCGGCAAATGGGTCAGCGGGCTGGCGTCCAAGGAACGGGTGGTGCGTTTGAGGATCATGCGGATGCGCGCCAGCAATGTCTCGGGGTCGAAAGGCTTGACTAAGTAATCGTCGGCGCCGGATTCGATGCCGGTGACCATGTCCTTGGTCTCGCCTTTGCCGGTGAGCATGATGACCGGCAAATGCTGCAGGAGGGTGTCTTTCCTTAAATTCCGGCAGAATTCCGGACCGTTCATGACGGGCATCATGTAGTCGGTGATGATGATGTCCGGTCCCTTGGCTTTGACCAGTTCGAGGCCTTCTTTGCCGTTATGAGCGGCAAAGACCGTGTAATGTTCGTTGAGGGTCAACTGCAGGACGTCGAGGATGTCGGGATCGTCGTCTATGACGAGGACTTTTGCTTTACGCATCATTTTTGTCGGCCTCCCCCCATGTCATCGTAGGCCTTTTGGGACGCCGGCAGGGTGAACGTGAACGTGGTCCCCGTACCCGGCTGGCTGTTGACCCATATTTTGCCGCGATGGGCCTCGACGATGTTTTTGGCCAGGGTCAGTCCCAGCCCCGTGCCTTTGACGTTCTGGTTGATCTCGTTTTCCACGCGGTAGAATTCGTCGAACAATTTTTTAATGTCGTCTTCGGCGATGCCGATGCCGGTGTCCGACACCGAAAAGGTGATGGTGTCCCGCCCTTGGGCCGACGACGCCGACACCGTGATGGCCCCTTTTTTGGGGGTGAACTTGATGGCGTTGCTGATCAGATTGATGAAGATCCTTTCCGCCTGGGAAACGTCCACGTAAAATTTTTCGACGGCGGGGGGAATGTTGACGTTGAGCTGTATGTTTTTGCCGCTGATCTGGGGGCTCAGCAGATCGACGACATTGTCCACGACCGGGCGCACGCTGTGCAGGCCGAATTTCATCTCGACCCTGCCGGATTCGATGCGCGCGATGTCGAGCAGATTGTTGATGAGTTCGACCAAGTTGTCTGAATGGGTGTTGATCTTGGCCAGGCGTTCCTTGACCGCGGCGGGGATCTCACCGATCTTTCCGGTCATGAGGATGGCGGCGTATCCCTTGATGGAGGTCAAGGGCGTCCTCAATTCGTGGGACACCGCCGAGATGAATTCGGTTTTCTTTTGGCTGATCTCTTTGACCTGTTCCAAAGCCATGGCCAATTGTTTGGTGCGTTCCTTGACCTTGATCTCCAGTTCCTGGCTGGAACGGAACACCTTTTCGAACAGTTGGGCATTCTCGATGCTTTGGCCGATCTGGCTGGCCAAAATGGCGATGAGTTCTTCGTCGCCCTGGGTCACGGCCGGCGCCGTGGTGCGGTTGCCCGTGAACACGAACCCGATACAGCCGTTTTGCGTGAGGATCGGGGAGAGGACAAAATGTTCGGCTTCAAAGATGGCGACGAGTTTCTCCTTGGTTTTGCGGGAGACATTGATGGAGGAGAAGGTGTGGCTTTCGGCCAGCGCGGTCTTGAAATGCTCGTCGCCCAGCAATTGGGTGAGCATGGTGCCGGCTTGGGGCGCGTCAAACCCGATGGTCACCCGCGGCCTCATGGTCTGGTCCTTCTCAAGAGAAGCGACCAAAACGCGCGTAAAGCCCAGTTCGTCGAACAAGGACGGCCTTAATTTTTGGTAAATTTCATTTTCGTTGAGGGCCTGGCTGATCTGGCGCGAGGTGCGCTGCAGGGCGTTGAGGCCGTTGAGGCGTTTGTCGAGTTCTTCATGGGCCTTGTTGAGTTCCAGGTCCGTGCGGACGATGAGCTTGGCCTGCTCGTCGAGTTCGTTGAAAGAGCGCATCAGTTTATTGTGCGCGCTTTTCATCTGCCGGATGGTTTCGTCCTTGCCGGCCATCAGGGCCAGCAGGTATCCGGCGCCGGCCAGGATCACGATGAGCACGGTGACTAACAGGAGGAACGTTTGCGGCAGGGTGAGCGTGATATCTGGCATAGGTCAGCCGATAGCAACGATCAGAATGGTTTCGTTGTGCATGTGCGTGTTTTTGACATTGTCCAGGGACCCGAACGGGGAAATTTCCCCGAAAGCGTACATGCCGATGAGGGGGGTTGTGTATCCCAGGACGTCTTTGACCGCTTGTATTTCCAGCCAGGAGCGCCGGCCGAGGATCCTGTGCCTGGCCAGGGATTCAATGACAAGGACGAATTTGGGCTGTTTGCCGGCCAAGCCGTCCTTGACTTCCTGGGCCGCATCGATGGCGCTTTGCACGCAGGAATCGCGGTTCCCGATCATCAAATGCACTTCCGCACCCTCGGGGACCTCTCCCTGACATACAATACTCCCGTCGTCCAATATGTCAACGGCATTCTTGAGCAAGTATTGGCGTTCATCTTCCAGATAGATGCCCAGAGGGTAAAGCAGGACGTGCGAGGCAAAGACATTTTTTTTGAGGTCCCGCGCTTCATTCCCCAAAAATTCTTCGTAGAGGGCCATCGCCGGTTTGTCGTCGATGCTGTGCAGGACATGGCCCTCGGCTTTGGTGATGAAACGCGGTTTGCCCAAAGGCTTGAACCCGTGCCGGCTGCCCACGGCCACGTGCGCGCCGCCGATCAAGAGACCCACGGTCGCGTGGACGAGCCGCTGTTTCTGGTGGAACGAACACATGTTTTTGAACTTGAAATCGTCGCTGCTGACCGCCCCGAGCAGAGGAAAACCAGACCCCAGGACTTCCTGGATGCCGCGCACCAGCAGGGAATTGTTTTGGGATATTCCGTCGGTGAAGATGATGCCTACCTGGCGGCCGGCGGATTTAAGATCGCCGGTGAGTTTGCGCCCCAGTTCAAACCCGGCCTGGCGCAGGTCGGCGGAAGGCAGCGTGTTGACCGCGGCCAGGCCGAAAGAGATCTCGTCGGAATTGATGGCCAAAAGGACGAGCCCGTTCTTTAAAATGCCGTCAGGGGCGATGATCGCTCCGGCGCAAGCACCCGTGAGCCGTTTGGGCCGCAAAATGGCGTGGACGACGTTTAAGGCTTCGTCGCGGGCGCAGTTTTCTCCGGTCAAAAGGAGGACCAGATCTGTCTGCGCGCTGTTGAGGCTGTTCTTGGCCGCCAGGCAGGCCTGGTAGGCGGCTTCCTGCGGGTCCGCGGCCTGGCTGGTGCCGATGGCGATGTGCGTGGGCATAGACACCATTCTATAGACGGAGACAGCGGGGGTCAATATTTTGTTGACGTTAAATGGGCGTGTGCTATATTTTATATCCCTTTTCACAAAATTTTGGCCCCATCCTGCTACGCCAAATTGCTTTCGCGTTTGGCTTCGCAGGACAGGTCGTCAGTCTTCATCAAGGCCCCATCGTCTAGCCTGGTCAGGACGTCTGCTTCTCAGGCAGAAAACACCGGTTCAAATCCGGTTGGGGCTACTGATTTAAGATTAATTAGTGCCTGTCACTATTTATATGCCTTCCATGGTCCAACTGCGCGCGGCGCTCAAACGTCGCGCTTCGCCCGCCAAGGCAAAGACCCTGGCCACATTTTTCAAGACCGGATCCGGCCAATATGCCCAAGGCGACAAGTTTTTAGGCATCCCTGTCCCGGCCCAGCGCGTCCTTGCCCGGTCATTTTGTGCCCTGCCCCTCAAAGACATC
>JACPXN010000002.1 GCA_016196515.1 Candidatus Omnitrophota bacterium
CCGCTGCCTGAAACCGCAGTGACCGCATCCATCTGATTCTCTTTGACCAGCATTGTCCTCCCGATGCTGGATAATATTTTCCGCGCAACAGCCAGGTCTTTAGACGAAGCATATTGACCGGCGCACAAGGCCGTCATCCCTTCACCAATCAAAGCCGGCATGTTGGGCATGGCGCGCACGACCCTGACCTTGCCCAAATGTTCCTCAAAAAATTTGGTCGTCAAACCGGCCGCGATCGAAATAAAAAGTTTATGGCCCGCCCCCTGAACACCTGCAAGCACGGCTTCCATGTCCTGCGGCTTAACCGCAAAAATGACAACTTTCGCATGATCAAAAGCGCAATGAATATCATCCTGAATGATCACCTTATATTTTTTCTTTAAATATTTCGCGCGTGCGGTATTTATTTCAAAAACAGAAGCACGATGGGCTTTGCGCAGACCTTTGATCAAAGCCTCACCCATATTCCCCCCGCCGATGATCGTCATATCAGCCATTTTTAAATATTGCGCTCCCTATACGGACCATATTGGATCCCTCTTCGATCGCGATGCGGTAATCCGAACTCATGCCCATGGAGAGGTATTTCATGTTGACCCTTGGATCTCCTGAAAAACGTTTTAAAACGCCGTCGCGGATGTCCCGCAATTCGCTGAAAGTTTTCCGGATGATGCCTTCATCTTCGGTCAAAGGCGCCATGGCCATAAGGCCCAAAACACGCACATGCTCCAAACCGGAAATGCGTTCCATGAGCGCGAAGGCCTTTTCGGGCGCGGCCCCGGATTTCTGCGGCTCACGGGCGGTATTGACCTGCACCAGAATGTCCGCGGTCCTGCCCAATTTCGCGGCCTGTTTTTCGATCTCATCAGCCAAACGCGCACTATCCACCGACTGGATCAAGCCCGCAACCTTGAGCGCATCCCCGGCCTTATTCGCTTGTAAATGGCCGATGAGATGTCCGGTCAAATGCGGGTTTTTGGCGATGAGGCCCGGAAATTTTTTTTCGGCCTCCCGCACCCGGTTCTCCGCGATGTGTTCAATGCCGGCAAAGACAGCTTCGTCAATGGCCTCAACGGAGGCGAGCTTGGTCACGGCCACCAAAACCACCTGCGACGGGTCACGACCGGCGATGCGGCAGGCAGCGGCGATGTCAGCCCGGACCTTTGCGACATTATCCTTGATCATTAAGAGGGACCTGCCTGCCGGCAGGCAGGACCGAGGACTTCGGTGACCTTATCCAAAAGTTCCTGGAGTTTCAGCGGCTTTAAAAGGTAGGCCCTGACCCCGTGGCGCTTGAACAAGGGTTCCATTTCATTATGGGCGGTGGTCACGATGACCGGGATGGATTCATATCCGGGAACTTTGTTTTTTTCCATGATGAACGTATACCCGTCCATTTCTGGCATTTGCACATCCAAGAGGATCAAATGAGGGATCTTTTTCTTAAAATACGCCAGGGCCTCCTGCCCATTGTACGCCACCATCACCTCGAAACCAGATTCTTCCAGTTTGCGTCTGATGATCTCAACAACAATGGGTTCGTCATCTACGACTAAAATGGTCTTTCCCATAGCTGTATTCTATCTAAAGGACGCGGATTGACAAGCGGAGACACAAAATTTTTTTCTCTACGGTTTATCCGTAAAAGGCACGGCGGGATCAAAGATCTGGGCCATGACGCGCCCAAGGGCCGTCATGAATTGGGGCAAAACGATTGTACGGCCGGCGGGGCCGGCATCATCCAGGAACGTTTCCAATTTTGACGTACGCAGATGATAAATGGCCGCGTTGACAGGCTCATCGGGATAAAGCCGATCCAGATAATGCACATACAGCGGCATCTGGAACGATGTTACGACAGGCATCCGGTTGGCGCCTCCGGTCTTGTAATCAATGATCATGATGGTGCCGTCGGCGGTGCGGTCCACCCGGTCCACGCGGTAAACAAACTTGACCGGGCCGCAAGGAAAATGGATGACATCCTCAAAGGCATGCTCAAGATAAAGGACCTGGGCCACACGTTCGCAGCGCCGGGCCTCCTGCTCAAGGAACCGTTGAAGCCGCGCGGAAAGGACCTCTTTCATCAAAAAGGCGTCCGAGGCCATGGCACCGCCAAACGTTTGCTCAAAATGTGTTTCAAAAAGTCCGCGGAAATACCGCCCGAACGCGGCATCCAGAACGGGCTTCCTGCCTTTAAAACGCCTGAACGCCTCCTCCAGCAAAGCGTGGACAAAGATGCCGACATGTTTACCTTCCGGATCGTCGAGAAGATCGTCTTTTTCCTTCAGACCCAGCACATATTTGAAATAAAATTCATAGGGGTTGTGCGCATAGGTATTAACGCTGGTCGCCGAGAACGTCATTGCCTTGAGGAAATCGATCAGGACCGGCGTCTTGGGCGCGGATCTCGCCGCCGCAGGTATTTCGGCGCGAAAACCCGGACGATGGACAGCCACGGCTCCCAAAATCCCTTCGCGTTTTTCCTGTTCCCAGACCAGTTCTTCGATAAAACGGCTCCTTTGCTTGTCCGGCCTCTCCTGATAGACCAGATGCACACGCTCGGCACAGGACAGCAGGCGCATGAACTGGTAACGCTGGATCTCTTCCTCGAATTCCAGCCGATTAAGTTTAAGTTTGACCATGACTTCCCGCGGGATCAACGGTTCATACACGTTGAGGTTCGGCAACATGCCTTCGTTGACGTCGGCGACGATCACGTCCTTGAAACTCAAAGACCGGGTCTCAAAAAGCCCCAGCACCTGCAGGCCCCGCAAAGGAGAGCCAGAAAACGCCACCATTTCGCCTTTCAAGCGTTCCAGCAATACTTTGAACAATTCTCCGTCGGCGAACGGTTCCGCGCCTTTTAAGGCGGCAAACTCATCCGCGATGCTCCCTAAGCGCTCGGCGATGCGCGCGTTCAAAGGATCATCCTTCGTCCGGCCGCTCTGGGCCATAAAAGACAGCAACCCGTTGAGTGCGCGTGCCAGGTCCCGGGGAGCGCGCACATTTTGCCAGGCCTCAAACAAATGCTGATGGACCTTGGAGAGGATGTCCCCCACATCTTTCAAAGCCAAAAATAATTTTCCGGACAGGGGCGTGCGGACATCGCCGGTCAAAACCTCTTCGACCTTATGGATCACGGCCCGATCCAGCTCCTTGACCAGCGGATGGCGCAGGACTTTCAGGTAATCGCGGGCATAATACAGGCCGTCGCGCCGTGAGGCCTGGGCCGCGATGATCGATTCCAACAAGGCATGCAAAGAACTGCGGCGCAAAGGATAGCCCATGGAAATATTAAAATCGCCCAGACCCTCCCCCAGGACGGACAATAAAGGAAGCATAAATTCCGCATCCGGTAAAACAATGACCGCGCTGGCCGGGTCCGGGACCTGACAAAGGACTTCGGCGATCAGGCCGGCCTGAGAATGCATGTCAAAAGCCGCGTGAAGGAACAGATCAAAAGATGTGGGGCTCACCTGGTCCCCTTCCACGACGGGAGAACCGGCCACGCGGGAGATGCGCTCAAGGGCCGGCCAGCGGCGCTGGTCCCCCTGCACCATGAGTACCGCTTTTTTCCTGTCGTAAAGGTCCTTGACCACGGCCATTTCGGTGGCGTGCAGGTAAAAGATATTGCAAAAAAGGATGCGGTCAAAGGACGCGGCATCCCAGGCGGACACGCCGCGGCCTGCTTTCCAATAACGGTATCCCCGCACGCACAGGCCCTCTTTGTCCAAATGGGCATGATAAGCCCGGCGCAGGACCATCATGTCTTCCAAAAGCCGGTTGATGTCCTGCGGCACGCTAAAACCGATGCGGGCCTGTTCGCCCAGGGCCTTTAACACATCGTCGCCGGTATCCTCCAGGTCCATTTGCTCGATAAAATGGGTGATCTCCTTGGCCCAGGGTAAAAACCTGGCAAAGGACTCTCTGTCTTTTAATATCTGCGGGGTATGGCGGCGGACCAGGTGATACAAAACCAGGGAATGTTCCAGGTCGCAAACAACCCTGCCTGCTCGCCTCGCGGCGAAGCCGGGGGCCGGCAGGCAGGTTTGCCCCGGCCCGGCGCCTTGCTCGTCGATGATCATCGTGACGAGCTCATCCATGGTCAAAAATCGCGGCGGGGTGAACGGGCCCTTTATTTTATCCGCCAGCATGCGCTTGAGAAAAAGCGATGGCCGGTGTCCGCCGAACACAACGGCCAGACGGCGCATGTCCTTGCCCGGGACAATGTATTCCCGCTCGATGTAGGCGGCGGCATGGTCGAGGAAGCGTTCGGTCAATGGAATGGTGATCAATCGATCAGACATAAACAATTTTTCCATGCACGGTGCGGCCGGGGTAAAGGGCCCGCACCAGATCGACATACTCATCCATTTGCTTTTGATGGGAGGCCTCGTCCTTGCGTGAAGTCTTAAAATCCACGACCCAAACTTCGCCGGGCATGACTAAAAGACGGTCCACGCGGCGGGTGTCGCCGAAACGGTTGACGATCTCCTGTTCGCAGATGACCTGTGTCGCCGGCGGCGGAAAAAATAAGGGCCGCACATCCTTCCTTTGCAAAAATTTGGAAAACCAGTCCTTGTATGCGCCGGTGTCCTGGGAAGGAAAACGATCAGCCATGCGGCCGACGGCATTCTCAACGGATGACCGGACATCGGCACCGTTCAAGTCCCCCAAACAAGCCAGACAAAAATGCGCGGCCTCGCCTTTCAAACGCGTGTTCGCGTCGTCCAAGTCCTGGCCGGCAAAATCCTCATGCAAACGGCTGATCCATCGGCGGCTGACGGATGTTTCGAGCAAGGAACGGGGCGGGACCTCGGGTTTGAGCGGACCGGGGCGAGACACCTGCCCGACGGCGCGCGCGTCATCGGGAACCAGCCCCCAAACAGGATTGACGGCGTTGCCCGCGCGTTCGGGGACAAAGATATACATTTCCCACTTCGCGCGGGTCAGGGCCACATAAACACTGTTCAACTGGGCAAAAAACTCTTTTTTATATTCCGCATGGAAACGTTCCCTGAGGTCCTCACAAAAGACCCCGTAGGAGTTCTTCAAACGCAACAGGCGTATGCCGTCCCCGCTTTCATCCCACACAAAAGACTGCCCCCCGTCCTTGTCCCCGGACCCAGGGATGACCGCCATGTCCAAAAATGGGATGATCACAACGGCAAATTCCAGGCCCTTGGCCTTATGCACCGTCAAAACCCGCACGGCATCCGCGTCGTTGACGGAAAGAAAGCGTTCCTCCCCTTCCAAGGCATCGAAATACTCCAAAAAACTTTGCAAGTCACAGCTGTCTTCTTCCTTGCGTTTGATGAGTTCCAAAAAATGTAAAATAAACCCGCGCGCCTCAGGAAAATGCTCAAGCATCCGCCAGTCGTGGCATACGCTGACGGCCAATTCATACAAAGGATAAAGCCCTGCCTCCTGAAAATGCCTTGCAAAATGCCGCTGCCACATCTCCGGAAAGGAATCCTGAAAAACTTTGTGCAAAGGTCTGGTGCGCTCTTTAAACAAAAAATCTCTCACCGCCTGCGGGGCCATTCCTGATGCCGGGGGAAAGATCTCTCCGGACAAAAACGCCGCAAAACCGATATTGTCGACGGGGGAATTCAAAAATTTCAGATAGTCCAAAAACTCTTTGACCAGGGGATGGTTTTTCACGTCGCTGGTGCGTTGGGATTGGACGGGGATGTTCTCACTCAAAAGCCATTGGCTGACCTGTGTCGCCTGGGCATTGCTGCGGGTCAGGACCGCCATGTCCTGCCAGCGAAAACGGCCGCGGACGTCCTTTAACGTTTCCAGGAGCCGGGCACGGACGACCTCCTCGCGTTGGGCCTTCGTTGTTCCGGCCACCATTTCCACCCGTACCAATCCCTGGTCCAATTCCGGCCGCGCCTCCTGTCGGGCATGGCCGTACATCTCTTCACAAAATTGTTCATCCAAAGGCCCGAAAACGGTGTTAGAACGCAGGAAACGTTTCAAATTATCCACGGCGAAAATACGGTTATTAAAATCAACGATGTGCCGGTGACTGCGGTGATTCTTGGTGAGCGTCTCTAACACCACGTTGAAATGGGAAAGCTCGTCCTGCAGCCGGTCGAACAATTCGCTTTTGCCCCCGCGGAACCCGTAGATGGCCTGTTTCTTGTCCCCCACATAGAACAATGTCCCACCGGTGGAAAGAGCATCCTCCACCATCATGGACAGGTTGGCCCATTGCCCGAAATTTGTGTCCTGGAATTCATCGATGAGGTAATGGCGGAAACGCGCGGCCAAACGGTAATACAATTCCTCGACGGTGACCAGCCCATCGTCGAACAGCGCGCGGGCCTTGCTGTTGAGTTGCTCCAAAAACAGCACGTCGTCCTTGACCTGATGCGTCTTTAAACCGGCCATCACACGGTCAAAAAGGTCGATGTACGGGTCAAATATCCCGTAGGCTTCAAGGCGGACAATGGCCTGCAGGTTTGAGCGCGCCTCGCCCCATAAGCGCGACAGCTCAAGCCCAACGCCTTTGCCCTTTGTCACGGGAAAATTGTCCTTGGCCAATAACGCGTTCACATCATCCACGTTAAAACCGACCGTATGCCGGCCGCAAAAATCCTCAAGCCAGCCCCGAAACCGTTTGTGCGTGCCCTCAGGAGCAAGACGATGCATCTGTGTGACCAAGGCGATGAATTTTTGTTTCATCGTCCACAGATCCTGCGCGCCGTCGCCGTATTTGATAAATCCCTTCTGATAAATATTCTGATGGGTGAACAGGACCTTGAGAACGGCGAAGAAATCTTTTTTGGGGAACCATCCGGTGCGGTTCTCCAAAAAAAGGTATTGACGGACCATGTCTGTCAAAAGCCGGCGTAACGCCGTGTCCCTGCCTGAAGCGGCGATGATCTCATCGAGCGCCAGTTCGAGGTAATCACAAGAATCGCGCCGGATCTTGAAACGCGCCGAAAGGCCGACCTTGAATGCGCACCCGGACAAAAGCGCGTTCATGAAACTGTCAATGGTCTGGACCTGGAAAAAATGATATTGGCGGATGAGTTCTTCCATGAGCCGGTAGGCCATGCGCTCGGCCTGCGGCTTTGCAAGGCCTAAGGGGGCCACAAGATCTTCGTATTCCCCCGGCGCCAGGCCCCCCAAGGCGATGCGCTTGAGGAGCTCGACGATACGCTCCTTCATCTGTCCGGCGGCCTTATTGGTGAACGTGATGGCCAAAATATGTTTCATGGCCAAAGGATCGCGGGAAGCTAACAGCAGGATCTGGATATAACGTTTGGCGAGCGCGGTGGTCTTGCCGGAGCCGGCCGAGGCCTCGACCACGCGGACTTCAGGAAACAATAGAGGACACCATGGATTCGAGATTGGCGAAACGGTCGTGATAATCCGCACGGCTGCGGCGGATGACTTCCAGGGCCTCTTCACGGTTGTAAACGTGGGTGATCTCGCAGATGCGTTCCTCGGAACCGGGAAGGTCCTTGTAGGTCAGAAAATAATGCTTGAGCCGGTCGACGAACGCGCGCGGGCAGTCCTCGATGTTGTGCCACTGGCTGTAGAGGCCGTCGCCGTACATGACCGCGATGATCTTGTCGTCCGCTTTACCCTCGTCGATCATGCGAAAGCCGCCGATCGGAATGGCCCGCACGATGACATCGCCGTGGCTGATGACCTTCTCGGTCAAAATGCAGATGTCCAGCGGGTCGTTGTCCCCAACGATCCCCAAACGCCCCGTGCGTTGTGAACAAAAATCCGCGGTATTCCTGGAGCAATAGGTCTGCGGGATGAATCCATACAGCGTCGGGCAGATGCTGGAGTATTTTTGCGGGCGGGCCACTTTCAAAAACCCGCTTTTCTTGTCTATCTCGTATTTGACGGTATCGGAAGGCACGGTCTCGATATAGGTATTGAAGATCTCGGGTGCCTCCTCGCCGATGGGGATGCCGTGCCACGGATGCGCGCGTAACAGCAAGGCCAGCGACCGCCACAGCGCCTTGATTTCGTCGTTCATAGAATTAGTATATCACCGCCCGCGCGTGGGCTTCAACATGTTTCGGAAACCTTTTTCCTTGATGGCCGCGGCCGAGGTCTCGACTTTTTTCTTAAGGGCCACCTTATGAATTTTCAAACGGCGGGCCACGGACGCGTCAAAAGTCCCGATGATCTCGGCGGCCAGGACCCCGGCATTCCGAGCACCGTTGACGGCCACGGTCGCCACGGGGATCCCATCGGGCATTTGCACGATGGACAACAGGGAATCCAACCCTTCCAGAGAATTGCCGGACTTAATCGGTACGCCCACGACGGGAAGCGTTGTTAAGGAAGCCACCATGCCCGGCGCATGCGCGGCCCCGCCGGCGCCGGCAATGATGACCTTAAGACCACGCCCTTCGGCCTTTTGAGCATAATCAAACATGCGTTTGGGCGAGCGGTGCGCCGAAACGACGGTGAGCTCATAGGGGATAACGAACGCGTCCAGAACATCCGCCGCACCGGACATGATCGCCAGATCGCTTTGACTGCCCATGATGATGCCGACCAATGGTTTCTTTATTTTTTTCATTTTGATCTCCTGTACGGGCCGGCCCCTACATTAACGTAATGTCCACGCGTTCGACCTTGCCCCCGCGGATGTCCTGGGCCAAGCCTCCGGTGAACACGCCCCCTTGGACGATGACGGGTTCGCGGCTAAGCGCGTACTTGACCATCGAACGTACCGGCTTTCGCGGCTAAGCGCGTACTTGACCATCGAACGTACCGGCTTGACGGCGCAAGGACCGAACGTGTCAACGCGCCCGGCATTATGATACACGACCAGCGTCGTACCTAAAAATTTAAAAGCATAGGTGCCGGCCCCGAAACCCCTATCGGGTTTCAGGGTGAACATCCAGCCGGGCAGGATCGGCCTTAACTCCAGCGTCAATTCCCCTTTCGTGTCAAGCGTGAAAGGTTGATGGCCCGCGCTCATCACAAGCCACATATGCACGAACTCGGCCGTGCTTCCAGACAAACGCGCCACGAACCCCTGTCCGTGCAGATTTTTGTCCTCATGGACAGAACTGACGATGAACGAAGAATTCTCAAGGATGCTGCGGCCATAGCGGGCCGGATCCATGAACGGGACAAAGGTCGTGGCCATATCATTAAAAAACTCCCGATAAAGGCCGCGACGCAACACTTCCAGCAGATATTTGTATTCCATGTGCAGCCATATGGACCCGTTCTCAAGCCAACCGGCGGGAAAAATACGCGCGCGGCCGATCTCTTCGTTTTCCCCACAGAGGTCCGCGTTGACCCTGTACATCCCCAATTTTCGATCGAATAATTGACTTGATCTGACCGCTTTATAAAGAGCACGCGCTTCGAAGGAACTGCTCTGGGTCCTCATGGCATGCACGAACCCTTCCAGGAACAACGGCAGGTCATGGCGTTTAAAAGCCAGCGGCCGGACATGGGGACCCTCCTCATGGGGCTTTTCCAAAATGTCGTATTGGGTGACCTCATGGGTGAAATACGTGGCAAAAAGACTAGGGCCCTTTTGGGCGGCGGCAATGCCGGCGTCGGCGCGGGCCATGATCCTCTCACAAAATTTTTTCACGTCGTTGACCTTGACCGGTCTTTCCTCACCGGTAATACCCAAACGCACGGACTTGCGGTAATTTTCTTTCAGGTCATTGGCCTTATGCCAGTATTTCAAGGGGGTTTGTTCCAGCGACAACAAAGGACTAAGCCCTTCCAAGAAATCCGCCAATTCCACGAATACGGACACGGACTCGTGGTCTTTTAGACCGGCCTGGTCCATGGCGGCATTTAAAAAAGACCCAAGGCGCTTGACCTCAAAGGTCTCACTGATGGAAGACCCCAACAAGCCGGGCAAACCGTTGAGCGCGTCATACCAGCCCGGCTTATCGGCTTCCATCTCAACGCCGATGCCGCTGGGATCGAAGGTGGCGGCCTTGTTGGCCAGCAAACACAAAAGTTTGACCGCCAGCGTCGTGTGATACACGTCGCCCTGGCCGTTCTTCGTCCTTAACTGATAGCCCTTGTCTTTGGCCCCGCCTACGGCGGGGTGTTCGGCCAAAGAATGGTATTGACGCACCCCGCGGCCCGTCAGGATATAACGTTTTTCACGCGGCAGGACATAGGCGTCGTTCAAAAAGAAATGAAAAACCTTTTCATCCACTAAAAGACGGCGCAGATCTTCGGGATAAACCCCCAAAAAACTTTCGATCAGATCCAGATTGTACGTCCAGTGGTCCGTCCAAAATCCTTCGCCCGGCTCGGCCTGTTCCTGTTTCCGGCACACCCGCAGGACACGGGCCAAAAATTTTTTCACGTCCCCTTGGTCCGGCAGGAAACGGCTGACGGCCTCCAGCAGATCGCCGGGCATGAACCCTTTGACCAAAAGACCTTTCAGGGTTTCGGCACCGTCCGTCATGCCGAATTCCTTGATCAGAGCATCCGCCTGACCGGGACTGGCCACGGCAAAGGCCGTGCCTTTGACCATCAGCGGATTATACCCGTCGGCCTGGACCAAATTCAGGAAATTGACCACCGTGGTTTCTTTGACGTGGGCGTTGAACCACACATCGTTGCGGCGGTTTTGATTGACGTCACGGTAATTGCCGTTGCCCTGGGACAGATGCGTAGGGGCCAGAATAAAAAAATTATAGTCGCGTTCCGGGTCCCCGTGTTTGCGGCTATACACGTTAAAAGACGCGGGCCCTTCGGCGGTTTGCACAGAGATCGGAAGCCCGCCGCGCAGGACATTGTCCAAAAACGTCTGCCCCGCGTATCGATCAAAAGCGGGTTTGGCGCTATGGGTGAAACAAAGGTCCTTGATCCCGTCGATGATCTGCCGGTTGCGGACGGCTTTGGCCGCCAGATACCGGGGGTCGGCCGCCTGTTGGGCGATGGCGTTGGCTTCTTTCAGGTCGTGCGCGAAACCCGTCAAAGACGTTATTTCCTGCGACCCGCCGGCTTTAAGAACAAAGGCCGCGTGCGCCATGGCGCAGGGCGTGCGGTTGGACGTTTGCTGGATCTTGGGCACACGAAAAGGAGCATCGGACAGGAATTTTTCCGGCACCAAAAAATCACAGGCATGTCCGAAGACCACCGCGGCCTCGACCACAGGGTCTAAAAGACCCTTGCCATCAAAAGCGAAATAAAAATTCCCCTCATGGATATGCGTGACCTGCGGCGTGTCAGCCACTTCCACCTTCAACTGGTAGAACGGTGCCTGACGCTTGAGGTTACGCACATCGGCCCAGGCCTCGGCAGTGCGCGACATGTTCTTGGAAACCGAATCCTTAAGCCCGTAAGGATTGAGGACCGGCAAACCGTCGATCATGGAAAGGGACAGCGGCTTGTCGGAAGTGTTCGCGATGGTCACGCGCCGGACAAGCGCCGCGTAATTTTCTTCCGGCATGGTGAAATAATTCACCGTCACTTTCAGCCCCAAAGAGGCGTTGACCTCCTCGATCGTCAGGTCATGGCTGGTGAGGATCATGCGCCGGCTGACTTTAAACGATGAAACGGAAGAATGAGCGAACGGCTCATAAAAATTTTGTTTTGGACCATACCGGGGTGATCTCCCAACCTTGATGAAGGTGCGGAAACCCTGGATGGACGTCAGGCGCCAGGCGCGGTTGGCGGGCTGGAATTCCAAAATGGCCTTGTCTTTGGATTCGATACCGAAACTGGCAATGCCCTGGCCGCGGTTGACGTAAAAAACCCACATGGGAATGCCATACAACCCCGCAATACCCGGAAAAAAACTGGAAAGAACTTTCGCGTGATCATAATCGTTGATGACGAAAGAACCGTCGGGATCAAGATGATATTGCTGTCGGGCCATCGCTCAATACGCGTCCTTGGTTTTCCTGAAAAAATTATAATATCCCGATAATTTCGCCCACAAGATCAGGGCATTGTCCCCGTCCTTCATGCGGACCCTCTTAAACGCGAACAGGTCGCGGTTCAGGCGGTCCTGCCCGCGGTTGGTGGTGACCGCGGCCTTGAAACCGGCCTCTTGGACGGCTCCCTTCACTTCCTCGGTGAACCCGCCGGAAGGATAACAAAAATAATCGATCGCGTGCCCCAGATGTTCCTCAATGATCTTTTTGCTCCCGAAGATCTCATCGCGGGCCACATCCGGCGAAACGTCAGGCAAATACACATGATGCCGCGTGTGCGCACCGGCTTTAAACCCTCGCGCGTCCATCTCCCTGACCTGGTCCCAGGTCAGAAAACCCGGGGTCCCGACTTTATCTGAGATGAGGAATTCCATGGCAGGCAAATGGTGCTTTTTAAGCACGGGGAACGCATTGGTGTAATTGTCTTCGTAACCGTCGTCGAACTGGATGACGACCGTATCGCGGGCAAAGACGCGTCCCTTTTTAAGGTCGTCGACCAGATCATCAAAACTGATGACATGATAATGGTGCTTTTTCAGAAATTTCATCTGCCGGGCAAATGACCAGGGTGTCACATTGTTCAAAGAACGCCCGCTTGCGGCATCGGAAACATGATGATAGGTCATGACCGGCACCACATAACGGTCACGCATCCAAAACGTAAAAATAAGGACCGCGAGGACGGCTAAAACCGTCAGACCGGATAAAAAGTTTCTTATCAGACGCATAAACACCTCACTGTCATTCCCGAATGCTTCTGTCGGGCGTAAAGCCCCGTTGGGGCCACGCCCCTTTACGGGGAATCCAGAACATTAGCCAAACTCTGGACCCCCGATAGAAACCTGCCTGCCGGCAGGCAGGCATTCGGGGGTGACAATGGAATTTATAATTTAGACAATCGTTCTTTCGCCAGGACGCTGACCGCCTGGCTGTCGGCCTGGCCCGCGACCTTGGCCAAAACCTCTTTCATGACCTTGCCCATGTCCTTCATGGACGCGGCCCCGGTGGACTTGATGACTTCGTCCACAACGGCTTTCAATGCTTCCAACGGCATCGCAGCAGGCAAATAACTTTGAAGGATGCGCAGTTCCTGCTCTTCCTTGACCGCCAGGTCCTCCCTATTGCCCGCCCTGAACTGGGTGATGGAATCCTGGCGCTGTTTGACCTGTTTTTTGATAACCATGATCATGTCTTCATCCGTGATCTTCTCAACGCGCTTGTCGATCCCAACGTTCTTGATCTCGGCGCGCAAAAAATTCAACGTCGAAGACCTTAAAGTGTCGCGGCCTTTCATGGCCTGCACGTAATCCTGGGAAATTTTGTCTTCTAACGACATTGAAAACCTCCTTGGCGGGTTCGATGAATCGAACCCCTACGCATAAAACAGGCGCGTGAAAAACTCACGCGCCCGGACTGTACGGGCGACCCGCTAAGGTCGCCCCTACTAGAACCTTACTGCACAATTTTCACGTCGATGGCAAATGATTTGCCGTTGGTTTTCTTGATCTGTCCGTCGCGCACCAGATAACCGCTGTTGCCGTTGATGGCTTCCAGGCGGTCGCGTTCTCTTTGGGCGGCGGTCCTGGCGAAATACGCCTCCTGCTTCAGGTAACGCATACGGCTTTTGACCAATTTGATCTTACTCTGGAAAAGGGCAATCAGGGACTTGCCTTCCTCCATGTTGGCGAAATCCGCCTCAAAAGCGCGCAATTGGCTTTTCAGGTCATCCAATTCAGAAGTCACTTGCGTGTTCTTCTCCTTAAGGGCGGTGATCCTGGCCTCCAATTGCGGGATATTCTCCTGCTGGGTATCGATGCTGCTGATATCTTCTTTCAAACGGGCGTTCTCTGTCTGGGCCTGGGTGAGCATGTTCTTGGTTTGGGACAGCATGCCCTTGGTGAGCGTCAGCTCGGCGCTGACCGTATCCAGCTGGCGGTTGACTTCTTCAAGTTTACGGGTGGTCTCCTCCAGCTGCACCTTGGTTTCCTTATACTTCCGGACGTAAGCGCGATAATCCACGCTTTGCTGGGCCAAAGATGTCAAGGCCATGTCTGTTGAGTGCACCAGGATACGGGAATTATGTTCCTGCAAATTGAGGACATAAACGGTCAGGGCGATCATGACCACCGACAGGATAAGGCCGGCGCTGCGCTTCAAACGGGCCTTCTGCTGTCTGCCATCGGTGAAAGGTTTAAGTTTTGATTCCTGTTCATTCAATACACTTTCTGCCACTTGTCCTCCTTGAAGTTCTATTGATAAAAGTAAATTAGTATATCGCCGGGCAGGATAAATGACAAGAAAAATCAAAGATGCTGTGTAAGTCTCGTTTGATCTTTGCCATTGGACGGGGCAACAGCCGCCTTTTTATGTTCCAGTCCCGCCAGTAAACTGTACACGCACGGGACCACGAACAGGGTGAAAAAAGTCGAGACAACAACGCCGCCGATGACCGCGATCGCCATGGGGACGCGGACTTCAACGCCGGGGCCGATCGCCAATGCCGGCGGGATGGCCGCGGCAATGGTCGCGGCCGAGGTCATTAAAATGGGACGCAGACGCACGGGGCAGGCCTCCAGCAGGGCCTCGCGGACCTCAAGGCCTTTTTCGCGCATCTGATTGGTAAAATCCACCAGCAAAATGGAATTTTTTTTAACGATCCCCATCAAAAGAATGAGGCCGATCAAACTGTAAAGGTTCAGGGACTGCCCGCCCATCCATAAAGCGATCAGGGCCCCGGAAATGCAAAACGGAAGGGCCATCAAAACGCTCAACGGGTGGACATAACTGTTGAATTGCGAGGCCAAAACCATATAGGCCACCACGATCCCCATGATAAAAACGAACACCATGCCCCTGCCGCTTTCCTCGGACGCCTTGCTGCTGCCGGTGGAAACCGCCGTGTAGCCTTCCGGAAGAACGGCTTTGGCGATCTTTTGGGCCTCGGCCGCGGCCGTGGTCTGCGACTTGCCCGGCGCCACGTTGGCAAACAGGGTGATGGCCCTCTCGCGGTTGCGGCGGGTGATGTTGACGGCCGCGGGTTTTTCTTCCAGCGTCACCACGTCCTTTAACTGCACCAGTTCCCCGCGGTTGTTCCACACCCACAATTGAGTGATGTCGTCGGCCGCGGCTCTCTGCCGCGGGACCAGACGCACGCGCACGTCGTAGCGTTTGCCGTTATGCGTGTACTGGGCCACCCGGTCCCCGCCGACGAGCGCGTTGACGGTCGCGTTGATGGTCTCAATGCTCACCCCGTGCCCGGCGGCTTTGGCGCGGTCAGGGACGACACGGATCTCGGAGGCGCCCGCCAGATAATCGGTGTCCACGTCGACCATCAAGCCGCTTTGGGCCATCCGTTTTTTGATCTCTTCGGCATGCTGCCACAATTGGTCCCAGTTCGGGCCCTGGATGGACATTTCAATGGGGAGCCCGCGCTTGGCGGAGAAACCGCTCAAGGACAAGTCCTGGATGAACGCCTTCACATGCGGGATCTTGTTGAGTTCCCGACGGAACAGGACCATCAGTTGGGCTTGCGACAAAGGATGTTGGACGGGGGCCACGACCGGGCGCTCACGGGGGGTCTTAAAGGTCACGAACAGGATCCCTTTGTTGACCTCGCCGCCCTGAAAACCGCCGATGGCCGCGAAATAACGCGCGACTTCCGGGCGGCCCATGACGAATTTCTCGGCTTCCTTGAAACGCTCATTCGTATAATCGATGGAAGACCCCACCGGTGTTTGCAAACTGCACAAAAACATGCTCTGGTCCTGGGCCGGGACGAATTCCTTGCGTAAAAATCCGACAAAGACCAGGGACAGGACAAAAAGCCCTAAAGATACGACCACCACGGCAAGCCGATGCTTCAAAACCAGGCGCAGTGCGCCGCGATAAAGTTGCGCCATCTGATGGAACAGACGGTCCACGGCCCTGCCGAATGCCGTCGATCGCGCCCCCGCCCGGAGGAACTGCGAACAGCGCATGGGGGTGAGCATCAGCGCTTCCAGCAAGGACAAAGCGACGGCCACGGAAATGGTCACCCCGAACTGATAGAAGAATCTTCCAATGATGCCGGACATGAACGCCACGGGCAAAAAGATCGCGATGATGGCCGCGGTCGCGGCCGTGGCCGCGAAGGTGACCTGCCTGGCCCCCTGCTGGGCCGCCGCCAGGCGGGGCACGCCCTTTTCCTGGTGACGCACGATGTTCTCCAGCACCATGATCGCGTCGTCGACCACGATCCCGATGGCCAGCGACAGCCCCAAGACCGTGAACGTGTTGAGCGTGAACCCAAGGAAATGGATGATGATGAACGTCCCGATAATGGACGTCGGGATGGCCAGCAAAATGTTGAGGGTCGCTGTCCACGACCCCAAAAACATCCAGCAGACCAAAGACGTCACAATAGCCGAAAGGATGAGGGTGAACATCAGTTCATTGATCGAGTCCTCGATGAATTTTGTGCGGTTGATGACGGCGTCGAGTTCCATGCCTTTCGGCAATTGTTTGCGGACCTGTTCCAGTTTCTTGAAAACCCCCTTGCTCACCGCGACTTCATTGGCACCGGTCTGTTTGCGGATACCAAGTCCTATGGCGGATGCCCCGTTGCTGCGGGAAATGCGCCGGACATCATCCAGCCCGTCCTCAACCGTGGCCACATCTTTGAGGTAGATGGGTTTGTAGATCGGCTGGCCGCTCCTTTTAGGGATGGCAATATCGGCGAATTCTTCGGCCGTACCGGCCTCGCCCATGGCGCGCACGTTCTGTTCCGTGGTCGGCGTCTCAATGCGGCCGGCCGGTATTTCGGAATGTTCTTGAATGATGGCAGCGACCACATCGTCAACGGTCAGTTCATCGGCGATCATTTTATCCGCGTCCAGCCAGACGCGCAAATTCGGGGCCACGAACCCGCCCAGCGAAACCTCCCCCACGCCGCTGATGGTGGCGAACTGCTGCTGCAAATGGTCCTGGACATATTCCATAAGTTCCCGCGGGGAAACGTCCCCGTGTAGGGTCAGCCAGATGATGGGCTGCTGGGCCGGGTTGACCTTGGTCACGGTGGGCGGGTCAATGTCTTTGGGCAAAAGCCGCTGGGACTGGGATATTTTTGTCTGCACTTCCTGGACAGCCACGTCCACGTTGCGGTCCAACTCCAGTTCAACGGTGACCGTGGCCTGGCCCTGGCGGACGGAGGAAGAAATGTCGCGGACCCCCTCGAGGGAGGTCAACGATTGTTCGATGACATCCACGACATTGGACTCCATGACTTCGGGCGCCGCGCCCTGCCAGGTGAGATTCACGGAAATGACCGGAAATTCCACGTCGGGCAATTGGCTCACACCCATGCCCTTAAACCCGATCGCCCCGAACACGATGAGGGCCGCCATGAACATCCAGGCGAACACCGGACGCTTGATGGACAGGTCAGAGAGTGTCATGGCTGATATCCCCGGTTTTGACTTTAAACTGCCAGTAGAACCGCTTGACGTCCGTGGCGGCGCTGATAGCGGCGCGGCGCAC
>JACPXN010000097.1 GCA_016196515.1 Candidatus Omnitrophota bacterium
GATGGGGCCGTATATTTGCGTTTGCATCGCCCAAGGCAAACCAGGCGGCCGAGGCCTTGGCCCGCATAAAGGCGCAGATCTATAGAGAACTTCAAGGCGGCGTCCCGGCAAAAGGCATCAAGGCGGTTTTTGAAGAACTGCTGGCTTTGGACGAAGAGGCCCGGAAGATATTTGAAAAATGGGGGAGGGACCTTATTCTTAATGCCATTGACCCGGCCATGGGGCTGTGGCTTGTACCGAACATAGGGGAACATGCGCAGGTCCGCGAAGAACAGATCGCCTTGCTGGGGAAATTTCAATGCCCGTTTATGATCGGCACAGAGACAGCTACTGAGGGACCATCCACGGGTATTTTTAAGTTGGTGATCGAGCCCTGGTTCGCGGCGCAAAAAGCCGAGCTTGAAAAGGAAGGGCTCACCGACGCCTATAGGATGGCCGTTTGTGATATTTTAAACACCGCATTGCGTGAAAAGCCGGGAAGATGGGCAGAGGGGTTCTATCGGCAGATTTATGATTCATCAGAACAATTTGACCAAATGTTAAAAACAGCTATGGAGAAGTTGACTCAAGAGCCGGGCAAAGAAAAATTTAAAAGAAACGTGGAGTTGGCCAGAAAAAATGTGGCTATGTGCCGGGAACTTTGCGGCGTTTTTGAGGACGCGATGCTGGAGCTTTTGAGCGATTATTCCGGTTTGAGCAAGGAACTTAAAGGCCTGATCATGCGCGAAGCCGGCGCGGCAAAATATCACGCGCTCCATGAGATCGCCAATGAATGGCTGGCCATTTTACAACCAACAAAGTATCAGCAGGAAGAGCCCCTGATGGCGGTCTTTATGGATGCCAAGCGTGCGTATCTCCAAACAGTTTCGGCGCAGATGAATCTTTTGGAAAAAGGGGATTTTGCCCATGTGAGTTTGCGCATGCTCCTGGCCGAGGGCCGTCAACAGCAGGTTGATCTCTTGGCCCAAAGAATAGCGCCGCATTACCGCGAAGGTTTGTTCAAAGAGCAGGAAGCCGCGGCTTTCTTTGATAACATTGCCGCGGTCCTGTTGGGCGAGGCCGACAGCCGCGTGAAGCTGGACATCAAGATGGAGCACGATGGACCCGTGGTCTTAAAGCTCAATTTCGTCCCTACCCCGGGAGAGTTCCGCCGTTTGGAAGATCTGTTGAATAGCAGGCTTGAGGCGGTGATCAATGGGCAGGGAACAGTTACCTCTCATTATCTTTTGTGCAGCACGAAGAAATATCCCACTTATATCATTGATGCCTCCCGCCCGGATGAAACCAAGGGCCTTTTGCCCAATGAGGAGGTCATTTTAATGAACGGAAAAATATACCTGCGTCCGGGCAAGACCCGCCGCAGGGAATCCGCGTTACAGGTCGAAGCCGCACAGAAGTTTGACCGGGCCGTGCGCGTGAGGGCGCCGTCCTCGCGGGTGCGCGTTGGGGCCAATCAGGACACACCGCAGGGGATCAAGTTTGCCGTCGGTGAGAACGGCGCGGATTTTATCGGGCTGGCGCGCCTTGAGAACATGTGCGACCGGATGGTCTTTTTGACGGCGCGGGAATTCGCGCAAAAGTTTTTGGCCATTGTTGATGCCGCGAAGGGTAAGCCGGTCACATTGCGCGTGGTGGACATCCCTGAAAAGACAGACAAGGTGCCGGCGCCGTTCGCCTTTGCCCGCAGACAGGGCGATCTCTGGTGGAAAGACCATCCGTTAGGCAGGGCCGTGACGCGCCAGATCGCCCGCGCGACCCAACAGCTTTTGGAACAACGCAAGACGGCGCAGGTGAAGTTCATTCTCCCGATGGTCAATTCGACCGAGGACTTGGACGAGGCCGACGGTCTGTGGAGCCAGGCCATCGGCCGCGCGCCGGACAGGCGTTTAGGGGTCATGGTTGAAACCAAGGGAGCGCTGGATGATCGCGAGCGTCTGGCGCGCCGGGCCGGGGCAAGCAGTTTCGGCACGAATGACTGGACCGCGGCGCTCTACGGCATTGACCGCCTTGCGGCGGAAAGCGCAACATTCTACGACAACATCATGCCGCGCATCGTGTGGGGCGAGGCGCATTATGCCCGCCTGGCCAATGAAGGGGGAGTTATTCCCAGCGTCTGCGGCGACCAGGCCGGGGACAAACGTTTTTGGGTCGTGCGTGATATTTTCAAGCGCAGGGGGATATTGATCGACATTAGCGTGGCTCCGGCGCTGGTGCCATTGGCCAAGACCTGGATCGATGTTCTGGAACGGCTGGATCCGGGAAAGGTCCCCGGACTATCACTCGTGGAGAACATGGTGGGCCATATTATGGATTCTCGCTATGAAGACCTTGGCGATAGGGCCAATGAGGCCTTTGACACGGCCTTGCGCGAAGTGGTCAAAACCGTTGACCGCGCGCTGGGTGAAGAATTACGGGCATTGGATACGACCCCGCCGTTCGTCCCTGACCATGGACCATCCAACGACGGCAAGGTGCGTGATCTGGGGACGCTGGTGGTGATGACAGTGGGCTTAGGTTCTTTAAGCGGGTTCTATGGCTTGACCGCGCTGGCTGTATTTGTTTTGTCCGCCGTGTTTATGGCCATGGGCCATTGGCGCAACCAAGAAACAGCACAGCAGAAGGTGGAAAAAGAATTGCGCCGTGGTTTGGGCAAGATCATGGAACTGTTCGAGCGGGCCCACGGCACCTCCGCGCAAAATAAAAATGCTGACCACGTTTTGATCAGAAAATTGCGCGCCGGTGTTATCCGTCACAATATCGACAACCCCTATCGCGTAAAGAAAGGGACCGCTGTTACTATTCTGATCAACGGGGATACGATCATAGACGCCCTTCCCCAACGCCTGCGCCCGCGCAATTATCCCATGCAAAAACCGTGGGCCGTTGTCTTTACCTATTTTGACCATCCGATCCGCCGCTGGGCGCATTTTGAGAGCATGGTGTCCCTCTACGGCCGCGGCGAACCAGGCCGCGAACGTTCCAATCAAAGCACCGGCCCGGTGGATTATGTCGCGGACAAGAAGGCGACGAATCATTTGCGCTGGTTTTCAATAGCAGTCGTGGCGGCCTTCCTAGGTGTTGTTACGGCGCACGCGTGGGCCGTGGGGGTGGCTGTTCTGGGCGTAGGCGTCGCAATGACGGTCATTCTTGTTCCCTTGATATGGGCCCTGCACCATAAAGACAATCAGCGTCATATCCGTCTTTTAAGCGATGGCCTATTGGAAACAGTCGCTTTGGCCCATGGCATGTCGGACGCATCCAACGCGCTTGTTCCTTTTGATGGCGCCTTTGCCCGCATCGTCGGCGGGATAGGCGCAAGCCGTAGGGCCATTTTACGTGAATGGGCCAGGTCCTTGACCTTGGTCGATGTTTTGGGACAAAGCTATATTCCTTATTATGGGATGCGCTTGGATTCTGAAGATATGGAAAGGGTGGAAGATACCGCGCGTGCCACAGCCAGGGATGTCAATATCATTCTTCCTGGTCCCGTGACCCTTGGGCACAGCGTTTCGGGTGGCGGGCTTCCCATGCAGGAATGGCATTTAAAGGGCTTGAGCGTCTATAAATTATTCCGTATGTTGGTCCGCTTGCCGTTCGTCCAGAAGAATTTCTTTCAAGGGGTCGTCATATCCCGAGAAACCAATGAGCCCTTTGTCGGCTTGGCCATCCACGGTCTTAATAACCGGATCGGCATGGATATTGTGAGAAGTTTGTCCCTGGACGAATCAGCGGCGGGTGTTGAGTTGGTCGGCATCATTGGGCGCAGGGAAGGGTATAGCAACAGACGCTTCCAGCAGATCTACGCCACGCAGGGCGGTTTGCCCAATGCAGTGATGCGGCAGATCTTTAAGAATATCACCAATCAAAGCTCGGCATTTCTCAATCATGTGCGGTTGCCTGAGGGTGTTGTGCGTAAAGAGTTCGTTCCCGGCGGGTCTACCGATGCCCTGGCGCGGGCGCAAGTGATCATTCTTGCCGGGCGCATAAATTCTTTTACCGAAGAAGATGCCCTTGCCCTTATTGTCCTGGCGCCGGCTGTCAATGGCGGCCGGCCAGGCGCCATCATCATTGAGGCAACCCCCTATGCCGCAAGCGACGAGGCCAGGAAGACATTGGCGGACAGCGGCCGGTTATTGATCAATGCGTCCACCGCCAATATCGGTGAATTGACGGCCATGGCCATGGAATATCAATACCGCTTGCGCGCGGAGAAATTCAAGCCGCATCACGGCGAATATGTGAAGACCGAGATAACAGGCCGTGTCATCGCTAATGCGTACCGGCAAATGCGCAATTTGCAGGACATACCGGAGGACCAGCCGCGTCAATATCTTGAAATGGTCGCACGGGAGAACATCAATTACATTCAGAGATTTGATGCCTTGTTGGATTGGCTGTTCGACCAAACCGAGCGCATGGACCGTTTATCGTCGGTCCTGCGCCAGGAAGAACTGCACCGGCTTTCTCTGCGGTTTGAGCGGGAAACAGGCACGGGGAACGATCATCAAGAAGCCGCGCGGAGATTCATCGGCCTTGTCCGCCGGCAAACCCGCCGCGTGCCCGACCAGAGCCGTGATCTGAATTACACGTATTTACTGCGGCAGACCGTGTTTGAACAAATATCCGGACGGTGGGTCAGTCCCGAGGAGATTGAGAGATGCGTGCCGTTATTATCGGACAAGAGCGCGCAAAACAAAATGGGGCGGGTGGCGGCGGTGTTCTTGATCGCGGAACGTATTTATAAAGACCAAAAAGAGCGTGGTGTGGTCCAGGGACTTTTAGCCGAGGCCCTTAAGGATGAGTATTACGCGGTGAATATGCAGGCGGCGCGCGCCATGGTGGTGCATGGGCATGAAGGGGCCCCCGGGGACCTGATCGACGCTTTGGGAACACAAATGGACAGCCGCGTGCGTGAGATGATCATGTACGCGCTGATCCACGGGAATTTTAAGATCAACTGGCCGGAGCAAATTTATAAGGCCAGGGAACGATTGGGGACGGCCAGGGCGGGATTGAAAGATCAATATAAGCGGCGGCGAAAATTTAAGGAAGATCCGGAAAAGACCGCCGCGGTCCAGGCCGAGATTTACGAGGCCGCTCAACAAGTGGCCAATGCCTCGTTTTTTCTTGGTTCTTTATACCGCGTGCGGGCGCGCGGCGGCGTCGGCGGGGCGGCCGCTTTAGCCGTCCATTTTTATCATCAAACAAGCCGGTATTTCCGCCTGGCGACCGGCGAGGCCGGACGCAGGGCCCTGGAATTCAACATTAAGATCGCGGACCTATGGCATGAGATCGGCGAAGAACGCGGATCTTGGGACGCATTGATTGAAAATGACCGCAAGGCCGTTGCCGCGTTATTGGATGTTTTCTCCGTCGCTGGATCATCTTATTTGATATTTTCTGGGTCAAAACCGTACGCACAAGTGACCGCCAAAGGGCTTGAGTTCATACGTTCCCAAAACCCAAGGACGGCATTTAAAAAATTATTGATGATCTATGGTTTTGAGGCCACTGCCGCGGAAGACTTTGCGTATGCCGTCACGGAGTTTTTGCGCCGTAAGCCCCCCACGCAAGACGGGACAAGGGATTTCTGGATGCGCAAGGAAACGCATTGGGCCGGCCTTAGAAGGGGCGTGAGCGAACTCATGGGGGAATTTTCTCTGAGCGAAGTGGGGCGTGCCGTCAACAAACATGAGATTTGGTCCCAAAACTCGGTGTGGATGAAACTGATCTTATTAACGGGCTCATATTTATTCGTCCCTGTGGAGTTGAAGTTAAACGCCCGGGCCCCGTACGAGGGGTTCAATGAACAGGTCGCGGCGCTAGAGGCGCTCGTCCGCAAAATGATCGTCGCAAAAAAGGTCCCTGACTTAAACAAGCAGGGGCTGTCCCCGGAGGCCCTCGATTTTGTCAAATGGCTGCTCAAAGAAACGGGCGTGTTAAAAGCCGGGCGCAGAGGACAATGGGCCGCGTTCCGCGGCAAGCTGACAAAAGAAGAGAAGGAGAAATTGGAGGTATTTAAGGCGGACGCCGGTTCCCGGCGCCTGTTGGATCCCCGGACGGTTGCAAGCGCCATTGACCTGGTGGTCCCGGCATTGCCCCGGGACATGCTGGCGCCAAAGAAGGTATTTTATATTGAAACCTCCGGCCGTTCGCCGCCTAATGCGACCTTTGTCAACGATGACATTGTTGTGTTCGCAGGCCCCCAAGTAAAGATCATCCCTTCCTTATTGGCCCGTATTCTTATCCATGAGATCATTGAGTCCTACTGGGTCCAACACCACCCGTCGGTGCGCATGGAGCGCAGGCATGAGTTGGCCCGCCAGGCCGAGGCATGGCAGGGTATTGCCGCCGAGGGGGCTTCGGACATCATTCAAATGTTTGAGTTAAGGGACAAGCGGCCCGTGACCGGGCCACTGACCAGACGACACCTTCCTCCGTTCATTGTCCAGCAACGCCTGAAAGCCAAAGACCTGTATGCCGCGTATTTCGATATGCTCACCATGTTTGACGGGATATTCGAGCATCCGTTCGAAGCGGAATCCCGGGCTTTGGAAAATTATTGGCATTCGTTCGGATGGGAGCATCTGACCCCCCTGGCCATACAGTTGCGGGAGATCCGCGAGTGCCAGGACAAGGTGAGACTGTTGGGCGCGCGTTATCAGATCTGGGAGCAGTCGCGCACCACGGCAGAACTCTTTTTGCGCAAACAACAACTCTATAACCGCGTAGGGCTACCTACGGCCGGATCCATGCCTGTTCAGGCGCAGGATGTGCGCGCGGTTTTCGAGGTCCTGCAGGATTTGCCGATCCGCGACAGCGCCCAGTTCATTGTCTTGCAGGGCCTTGTCGATGACCTGTTGAACACCTCGTGGTCCGGGGAGATATGCGACGGGCCGGCCTGGTTCTTCGACCAACTTCGCTTTGCGAAAATACCCGTGGCGGCCATGCATGACAGCCGCAGGGTTTACGTCGATCCCCGCCTGAAAACAAGGCAACGCACAAAAGACATCCTTTATTACAGAGCGGCCATGGCCGGCCAGCGTTTGTCCGTCCTGGGGTATCCCAAGGAAGCGTGTTTGGCGACGCAGGGCGGGATCTATGTACATATGAAAGAGCGGGAGAATTACGAGGCCTATAAGACGTATGTGTCCCAACAACAGGAATTGGATGCCCAGGTGCGTCCAAAATTGCGTTTGTTCCGTCAGTGGGTCTGGGCGCGGCATGTTCGTCGTCATTTCTCCCGCCGTTCGCGGGAACTTATGATCATCAAGGATTATAGGCGTTTGCATCAGGGGTCTGTGCAGCTGATCCGGATGTCCGGGTTACTGGAACAAATAACGGACGTCAGGGGTCGATTGGACAGGACCTTGCTGGTCCAGCTGACGGGCCGTGCGTCTAAACAAAACAGGAGAGACCTCAGGTCCCTGCGCCAGGAAGAAGAAAAACTCCACGAAAGGGTCCTTTATTTTCTGGGAACAGGGCCGGACAGACGTGCTTTAATTCCGAGGTTTTTTGCGCTGATCTGGAGGAAGTTACAGGATGGGACCGACCTCGCCGCTACCCGCGATAGAAAAATATTGACCCCACAGCAGGAACAAATACTAAGAGAGACATTCCGCGAACAAGAGGAACATGTGCGTAACTTCTCCAAGCCATTGTTCATAAGATATATCAATGAAACGGCTGTCCGTCTTCTGGCCCTGCAATGGATCACCACGGATCATTTGGCGTATTCTTTAAAGAAGAGGGGTGGGAAAAAGGATATCCGCACCATGAACGGGTTCTTTGATGATTTAAAAATAATGGGAGCGGATCTGTGGGCAATGCATTATCAAGACCGTTTGAGCAGAAGAGAAAAGATGCTTGTTCATGAAGATCTGGTCAATGCCCGGGACAAACAGAAACTTTACGGCGTACTCACCCACGAAGAGGGGGCGATCAGAAGGTTCCCGCATGATTTTAATTTGATCCTGCAGGGCATTGTCGAGTTCGGGCTTGCCGGGGTCACTGGACAGGAGAGGATCAAAATCAAACAGATGGGTCAGAATGGCCTTAATCGTCCGCAGAAATTGCTTTTAGTGCGCCTGCGGGCATGGCAGGAAGATATGCAAAGGAGCCCCGGCAATCATAGGTATGGTCTGATTTTTGTAGACTCCCAGATCAAATCATTGCTTAAAGGGGCTGGACGCGGAGTGTTGGGAATGACGGCGGAAAATTATAGGGACACAATACCCAATTCACTCCAAGGCGGTTTCAATGTGGGCGTGATGGCGGTTGTGGGTTTGATCGGCGCGGCACTGTTTGCTTTTATGAGCTTGGCCGCTTCAACTGCCCGTGCCACGGGTCTGTTCGCCGCGCCGGTCGGGGTACAGACAACAGCACAGTCAATGCCGTGGATGATGCTCTTGGCCGTGGTATTGGCCGGTGGGTTAATGCTTGGCGCGCGTAGAGTCGCCGCGGGAACCGCGCATAACAATGATCGACAATATTACACAAAAAAACGTAATGGACAACATGAACAAACCTGCGCCTGTAGAACCGCTCATAATGTACCCCTTTCGTCTGTCAATAATATTATAGAGGTAGAATACAACATTACAAAAGAAAAGAACCCTATAAGAAATATCCCTTTTTCGAATGTCCCTGCAACAACTTGCCCGAAAATCAACGTAACGGCTGCCAGGTTCCCAAGATTAAACAGGGCTTTACTTAGCTCCTTACGTTGGATCGAATTGAACGTCATTGAAAAGGTAAGCATGATAAAAGACCTCCTGCGGATATTGACGGGGGGAGTTGATGTTGTAAAGCGAAGCATGGGGAATGCTTCATTAACGACTATGACAATAAATATATCAATAGATTATGGACCCATGGCCGCAGCCGAAGCCATTGCCACGCTCGCATTGGATAAAGCGCAAGTCATCGGATATCGCAAAGGAAACCAGCACAGCATTTATACAGTGATCGCCCGCGCGGAGATCCCAGGCCATCAGTTCCTGAGCCGCGAATTATTTGATACCGACAGGCCGGGACGTTCCGGCAAATATGACCTGTTGTTCAACGCCCAAGGGCATTTGCTGGCCATTTTCCCTGTGTTTGGTTTTAGCATTTTACGGCGGCATAAATTCCTGGATTTTTCTCCGTTCTATGTCGCTGTTCCCCGCCTGGATTCTCCCGGTGCATCCGAAAAATGGGATGCGTTTTACAAGGAATATTTATCAAACCAGAAGTTGATCGAAGGATATCAGAAGCGTTTTTCCATTTGGGGCAACAGTTATGTGGAGGTGGTCAACGGACCCTATGAATACGTGGAGATCAACAAGGTAACAGGGGAATGGGAAGGCCGCGAACTGAATGTGGCCAGGGCCCAGCCGTATTTTGACATGAAGAGTCATTCTGTGCATCGCGCCCTTATCCCCGTGTTCCCCAGCGTTTACGCGCAGACATCCATTACAAGCGCCAAAGACCGTACCTATTATTCGTCGCTTTGGGCAGATACTCCCGCACCTGTCGGGTTACGGGAAGGCGGCCGCGTCGTTCTCGTCGGACCAGGCTCGGGTCCGGACGCCTGGGTGCTGGCCTTAAAGACAAAGACCGCCATCAGGGTATTTGGGAAAAATCCCATGGAAGTGGCCAATGTGCGGGCAACGGCCCGCTTGCTTGGTTTTTCCGTGCGGGCCGAAGTAGCGGACAATATCATTGATGACCGGGGCCATTTGAGGTTTGACCCGCTGGATTATGATCTGATCGTATGGAACATGCCCAATTATGCGCCGGACTCCGGATATTATGTGAGGAAAAAGTCCGTCGGATTTGAGTCCATATGGGACGGTGAACACGGAGAAGTGCTCACCCGTTTTGCCATGGGGGTTAAACACGCCGCCCGGCGTAATCCCGCCATACGCGCATTCATCTGGAACAGCGGGTTTCGCCAGGTGGGGGAAGTGTTTGGCCGCAATGGCTTGTATACACAAAGATATCTTTTGGACAGGTCCAATCTTGCGGTTTATCTCATTGGCCGCCGGGCAGCGCAGGAAAATTATAGGGACACAATACCCAATTCATTCCAAGGCGGCTTCAATGTGGGCGTGATGGCGGTTGCGGGCGTGATCGGTGCTGCCGGTGTGGGGATCATAACATTAACGCTTAAGGGCATGCCGGTACAAAACGGGTGGGGCGCTGTTTTGGTGGTTTTGGCCGCTGTGGGGTTAATGCTTGGCGCGGGTGGAATCGCCGCGCGTGTTGCGAATGGCGATAAAAAGCGCAAACAGTCCAAAAATGAACAAAAAGATCATATAGGGCATCGCAGGGCTCATAGTCATCTCCTTTCACTTAGTAGAATTATAGCACAGGCAAAAAATAATAAAAAAGATAATAGCCCCATTACGAATAACCAGACATCGGGCCGTCCTGTCACTGTCTGGCCCAATATAATGAATGGGTACATAGAAACAGTCCTCTGGAGATTTTTAACGGGGGGAGTTGATGTTGTAAAGCGAAGCATGGGGAATGCTTCATTAACGGCTACGGCGATAAATATATCAATTTTTGGGCGATTTGTCAAATGGACCGTTGCCGCCGACCCCGCCCGCACCAAGAACAAAATGACCCCGGAGGAGCTGGCCGACTTGAATGCCCGGATGGAGGCGTATATCAAGGAGCATAAACAAGAGGTCCTTTTACAGCCGCCCGCGCATGCCCAGGAGAAAGCGCGCGTCATCGCTTTGTTGAGTTCCCGGAAGGAGAATCAGGCTGATGCCAGGGCCCTGGCAGACGCCAAGGTCATCAACGCCCCGCCGTCTTTGCTGGCCGTTATCCTTGATTCGAAAGCATCCCGCAACAGCAATACCGTCTTTTCCGTGCTTCTTACCATTGGTGGAATAAATTATATAGTCCCGATCGCAGATATTGAAGCCAGTCTCATGTATGAAGCGGTGAACAGCCGCTTGCGTGCGCAAGGGGCTGGGTACGATGAGATCTGGGAAGCGTATTGTCTCCTTGGCAAAGACATCACCATAGCATTGGAAGACCATAGCGCGCGCCATGACGCATTCGATGCCATGGGAACACAATTGTTAGTTGGAATTTGTTCAGCAGGATTGGCGTTAAGCGCCGCCGTGTTGGCTTTGTCCGGTTGTGCTACAGCACCCGAGAAACCTTCTGCGCCGGATTCGGCTGAATTACAAAGAGACTTTGATGCGGCGTCCAGCCAGGCAGAGCATTTTTCCCGGGAAAAGACCGATGACCCGAAAGTATTGGAGGACATGGCAGGGATATTAAAAAGATGGATAGGCCCGGCGACCGTGCAGACCAGGGTGTATGCCCTTCGGGCGTTGGCGTTAAGCGGGGACAAAACAAAGGGTGAAGTGATCGTCAAGTTCGCGCTGAATAACCCGGAGGCCGATTTGCGCCGAGAAGCAGTTAAGGCCCTGGGAGGGCTCGGGGACAGGAGCGTTGCAGATGATATTGTCAAGCGCTTGTCGGACAAGGACCCCTGGGTCGTGGCCGAAGCGGCGCGGGTCCTGTGGGATTGGAAGCATGCGGGGGTCGTCAAGCTGTTGACCGACGCTTGGGAGGCGGCACAAGGCAAGGAGGGTTTCTGGCCAGCGCGGTCTTTGATCGAAGATATTTTACGCAAGGCAGCGGGAGACAGCGATAACTCGATGAGTGGGCCCGCGAAAGAATGGCTCAAAAATCATGGGGACACAATACCCAATTCCCCTCGGGCTGGATCTGCTGTGGGCGTGATGGCGGTTGCGGGCGTGATCGGTGCTGCCGGTGTGGGGATCACAACATTAACGCTTAAGGGCATGCCGGTACAAAACGGGTGGGGCGCTGTTTTGGTGGTTTTGGCCGCTGTGGGGTTAATGCTTGGCGCGCGTAGAGTCGCCGTGGCTGCCGCGCATCACAATAAAGGTCCCGATCGTAGCGATTACAGCAATAGCCAGATAAGTCCATCCAACACCGTTCATATTATTCCCCCTTCATTCCTAAGCAGGATCACTGCTAGTGCATATAGAAGCACGCTGCAACTCATTCCTAGGATCATTATAGCAGGTTCGAAAGCCCCGGCAACTATTTGGCTAAAGATCAATGAGGCCGCGGCAATGTTGCCTAAGTTAAAAAGCACTTTACTAAAGATCAATGAGGCCGCGGCAATGTTGCCTAAGTTAAAAAGCACTTTACTTAGCTCCTTACGTTGGATTTCGGGGAATAGTAAATTCTAAAATTGACATATTTCAGGGTTTATGATAGATTTAATCTATGAAAATACCACGTTTTTATCATAATTTAACCTCTTTTTTAAAACCCAATAAAGTCCTGATCATCTACGGCCCGCGGCAGGTGGGCAAAACTACCTTGATCCGTGATTTTCTCACCACCTATACGGGTCGTTACAAACTGGATTCTGGTGACAATGTGCGGACACAAGCCGTTTTAGGTTCTCAGGATTTTGACGGGATCAAAGAATATGCCCAGGGGTATTCTTTAATTGTCATTGATGAGGCCCAAAGGATCCCCAACATCGGACAGGGATTAAAAATTCTGGTGGATCAGGTCCCCGGTATTCAGGTGATCGCGACTGGCTCTTCCTCTTTTGAGTTGGCTGGACAAGTAGGGGAGCCGCTGACCGGCAGGAAAACTACGTTGACGTTATATCCGGTTGCACAGATGGAACTGCAAAACCTTTATAATCCTCATGAATTGAAAGATAATCTGGAGCATTGGCTCGTATTTGGAGGATATCCGGAAGTTACCGCCGCAGAAACGAAGAGCGAAAAGATCCGCCTGCTGGAAGAACTGGCACAGTCTTATTTGTTCAAGGACATTCTGGAGCTGGAGCGGGTCAAAAATTCCAAGGTCCTCATGGATTTGCTGCGCCTTCTGGCCTTTCAGATCGGCCAAGAAGTTTCTTTAAACGAACTGGGCCGGCAGGTCGGGACGGACCACAAGACCGTTGCGCGTTATCTGGATCTTTTTGAAAAAACCTTCGTCATTTATAATGTACGGGGATTCAGCCGTAACTTGCGCTCCGAGATCGTGAAAAAGAGCAAATATTATTTTTATGACAACGGTATCCGCAATGCCGTTGTTTCCAATTTCAACGGCCTGCAACTGCGCAATGATACCGGGGCGCTATGGGAGAATTTTTTGTTTATGGAACGTTTGAAGAAAAGGTCTTATCAGGGGATCTATGCCAACAACTATTTCTGGCGGACGTGGGAGCGCCAGGAGATCGATCTGATCGAGGAGCGGGAAGGCAAGGTGTTCGCCTTTGAGTTCAAGTGGGAGGCAAGGAAGATCAAAGCGCCCGGACAATGGACGCAGGCTTATCCCGAGGCGCTGTTCGAAGTCATTGACAGAGAAAATTATCTTGATTTTATTCTTCGTTGATCGTCTCAACCTAAGAATGCCCCCTTACCTTGACGCTCGCCCATCGGGGTGTTATACTTTGGCCACAATTATGATCAAATCCATTGCTTTTATCGCGTTATTGTTTTTTCCCGTTCTGGGCATTGCCCAGGAAATCACGGCCCCGCCGATGGTCGTCGTGCCGCGCATCATGAATTTTTTCAAAGACGTTGGGGCCGCCGTCATCACCGGTAAAGAACATAAGAACCGCGCCATCGAATTTTCCATCCAGCAGTTGATCGATGAGAACGCTGATCTCCTTCAAACCGTCCAGGAACAGGCGCGCACCATTGAAACATTGCGCGGCCGGCTGGCCGATTTTGACGAGCGCGTCTACGATGCCAAAGAACTTTTCGTTGACCTTGAGAAGTATACCCAGTTAAAAGACACCCTGTTGGGTTATCAGGCCCAGATCGCCCAACGCGACCGTTTGCTGGCCGAGCGTGACGCCCAGATCAGCGCTTTGCGCGGCCATGTCCAAAAGACCGGTGAAATTTTCGACCAGGCGGTGGACGCGGCATACGAGGCAAAAAACGCGCTTTTGGACCGGCAATCCCGTCAACTCATGGACCTGAAAGCGGAATTGGTCCGGACAAAGGAAGAGTTGCGGTGGGCCCAGGCCGGCCAGCAGGAGTCCATCGACGCTTTCGCGGACGATGTGGCGCGGCTTAAGCAGGAAGCCGCTTTGCAGGTCGTATCCGGCGAGGAAATGGTCAAGATGAAAGGCGACATGGCGGCGTTGAACTATCAACTGGAAATGAGCCGCCAGGACCTTAAGGCCGAGGTTGAAGACAAAGCCGGCCAATTAAAAACATTGCAGGAGCGCGTTTCTCTTTATGAGCAATTGGCCGCCCGACATAAGGAAGATATCGCGCTGTTGGAAGAGAAAGCCGCTTTGACCGACCAGAAAATCCAAAAGGCCGTAACGGATGCCCGGAATGCCGAGAAACAGGAAACAGCCGAACGTTTGGTGGAATTCCAGGGACGGTTAAAAGAAACCCTGGATATCAATGAAGACCAGCAGCATAAGATCGCCGTCTATAAAACGCGGGTGAAAGCGCTTGAAAAAGACACCAATGCCAGAGAGTTGAGCGCTTCCATGATGCAGGCGATCATTGACCAGAAGAACGCTGATTACACCAATACGACGGCGGTGTTAACGGCGAAGATAGCCGGCCTGCAGGAACGTTTGGCCGTGGCCGAAGCAAAACTGAAGACGAGCGTGGCCCAGGAGGATTTGGACAGGGTCCGGGCCATGCTCAAGTCCTCGCGCGAGGAAATAGTGTCGCTGGCCAACGCGCTCAAAGACAAAGATGCCAGCGTCGCAAAAATGCGCGCGCAATTGGACTCCAACGCCAAAGAATTTTCCGCCCAATTGGCCCAACTGGAACGCCTCAAAGCCCAGATCGATGACGGCCGCAAAAAGATCGAGACCATGGGCAAGCAGATCGCCCGTTTGAAAATGCAACTGGGCGAATCCCGGAAAAAAGCCGGTCAATAATTTTCCTCTATCATGATCGGCTTTCCCGCGTAAGCCGTTCCGCGATCCACATGCGGATCAATGTCAAATACCCCAGACCTTTCTTGGCCGCGGATTCTTTCAAGGAGGCGATCATGTGGTCATCGACGCGGAGGGAGATGAGTCGTTTGCGTGGCTTGCGAAAATGCACATCTTTGACTTCCACGAGGTCATCTTCAAATTCAGTTATGGAATGGGTCTTCCAGAACCGGGCCTCTTCATGTTCTGACTTGAATCTTGGAATAGTTTTTCGTTTGGTTTTCATATTATATTATCTCCCGTAGAACCGCTTACGTTCAGCCTGAGACATGTCCCGGGCGGTGATCACCCGCACGGTTTCCTTTGCCATAAGATCGACAATAATGGTCAAGTAACGGCCGCCATCTGTTCGGCCTAATAAGCAATATCTTCCCAAACTGGTTTTACAAACAAGAGGGTTATTATAACAGACCTCTTCTGCTTCATCAGGCGCTACGTGTTGCTCAGAAATATGGCCAATGTTGTTAAGGTCCCATTTAAAGAACTGAAAGAACATCGGTGTCTCCTAAAGTGTATATGTATATACAAAAGATGTCAACATTATTTCATCCTGTCCAGCGTCCGGTAGCCGATGGCTTCCGCGACGTGTTTGGGCAGGATCTGTGCGCATCCTTCCAGGTCCGCGATGGTGCGGGCCACCTTCAGCACGCGGTCATGCGCCCGGGCCGAGAGCCCCAGGCGTTCCGTCGCTGCTTTCAGCAAATCCTTACCTTGCTCGTCTAAAACACAATATTTTTTGATGTCTTTGCCCGTCATCGCGGCGTTGTGGCCCGCACCGCTGTCCTTAAAACGTTCGTGTTGGACCATCCTTGCTCGGCTGGTGCGTTTTTTGACGCGCGCCGACGGCTCGGATTCGGCGGTGCCCCACAGGTCTTCGTTTTTCAGCGCCGGCACTTCCAGATGGATATCGATGCGGTCTAATAATGGGCCGGAGATCTTGTTGAAATATTGTTCGATCTGTGTCGGCGCGCACACGCATGTTTTGCGGTGGCTCATGCGCCATCCGCACGGGCAGGGGTTCATGGCCGCTACCAGCATGAACCGGGCCGGAAAACACACACTGCCTTTGGCGCGCGCGACCGTGACGCACCCGTCCTCCAGCGGCTGGCGCAGGGCTTCCAGTGCATGCCGGCTGAATTCCGGCAATTCGTCTAAAAAAAGCACTCCGTTGTGCGCGAGGGTCGTTTCGCCGGGCCGGGGGACGGACCCGCCGCCGACGAGGGCGATGTCCGAGGCCGTGTGATGGGGGTTTCTAAGCGGCCGCTGGCGAAGGACTACCGAGGGATGTTTTAAAAGCCCCATCACCGAGTGGATCTTGGTGACTTCCAGAGTTTCTTGGCGCGACATGTCCGGCAAAATGGTCGGCATGCGTTTGGCCAGCATGGTTTTGCCGCTTCCCGGCGGCCCTACCAAAAGAACATTATGTCCGCCTGCCGCGGCGATCTCCAACCCCCGTTTGGCATGATTTTGGCCTTTGACGTCGCAAAAGTCCATGTCCCAAACCCAGGGGGTTTCAACGTTTTTGTCGTCGGGACCAAAAGGCGGGATGCTTTCCACGGAGGTGAGAAAATGCACGACTTCTTTCAGGCAGGTGACGGGATAGACCGCAACTGTTCGGGGCAGGGCGGCTTCACGGGCATTGGCCGCGGGCACGACCAATCCGTTGAGATTGTGACCTGCCGCGCTTAAGGAAGCGGCCAGGGTGCCGTGCACGGCATGGATATTTCCGTCGAGCGAAAGTTCTCCCAAAAACGCGAAGCGGTTTAAAGGTCCCTGGGGGACTTGCCCGCTGGAGGCCAAAATGCTCAAGGCAATGGCCACGTCGAAACTCGGGCCTTCTTTTTTGGTGTCCGCGGGCGCCAGGTTCACCGTGATGCGGCCGGAGGGAAAATCAAAACCGCTGTTTTTGATGGCTGAACGCACCCGTTCGCGGCTTTCGCGTACGGAGCTGTCCGGAAGCCCCACCACCGTGAACAAAGGAAGGCCGGCGCCGGAATCCGCTTCAACAGTGACCAGATACCCGTCCAGGCCGGCAATGCCGAAGCTGAGAGTTTTTGATAACATCAATAGGACCAATGATTTGGGGAGATTTGAAGAAATACACGCCCACGGGGGATGGGCGCCAAAGCAATACTTGCCCCGCCACAAAGCGGCGGGACTACGCAAGACAAGCGAAAGAAGCATCGCTTGCTTTTTAAGGAACCAAAGTTATAATATAACCTAACAAAATTACCTTTTTCCGTCAATATTTTTTTATGTCTCCCCAGATCCAACACGATTTTTGGTCGGAAGTGTTTCACAATCATATCCTGATGAGCACCCTGACGGTTTGGGTGTTGGCCCAGATCGCCAAGGTCATTGTCGGGTTCTTTCAGGAGAAGAGGTTTAATTTTCGGTGGTTCATCGGCACCGGAGGCATGCCTTCCAGCCATGCCGCGGGGGTCTCGGCTTTGGCCACTTCCGTGGGCTTGCAGCAGGGATTTGACACCGCGATGTTCGCCCTGGCTGCTTCTTTCGCCATGATCACCATGTTCGACGCCCAGGGGGTGCGCCGTTCGACGGGACAGCAGGCGTGGATCCTCAACAAGATGATGGACGACATCTATTGGAAGGGCCAGATCGAGGCCAAACGCCTCAAAGAGTTCGTCGGGCATACGCCCGTCCAGGTGCTGGCCGGGTTTGTTTTCGGGATCGTTTGGGCGGTCATTTTATATTAAGGAGACTTTTTATGAATCAGCGTCGGATCATTGCCATTGTTGCGGCCGTTTTCTTGGCTGGCATAGGCCTTGCCGTCATCAGCAAACACAAGCCGGGCACAGAAAACAGGCCATCCGGGACTTCGACGGCTTCCGTCAGCCAGATGCTGGACGAAGCCGCCCAATACGAAGCCAAGGGCGATCGACTTAAAGCCAAAGATCTGTACGCCCAGGTGGTCAGCGACCATCCCGACTATGACAAGATCGAGGAGGTCCAGGACCGGCTGGGCGCTTTGTCGATGGCCATCATCACTTCCAACATGCCGACACCCCAGACGGTCCTGCACGAGGTCGTGCCCGGGGATTCTTTGGGAAAACTGGCCAAACAATACAACACCACGACGGAGTTCATCAAGAAAAGCAATGATCTCAAAAGCGACGTCATCCGCGTCGGGCAGAAATTGCGCGTCTGGACGGCGCCATTCACCGTTTTGGTGGACAAGTCCCAGAATATCCTCATCCTTAAGACCGCGGAAGAAGTGGTCAAGGTGTACCATGTTTCGACCGGGGCCGACAACTCCACGCCCGTCGGTCATTTCAAGATCGCCGCCAAACTCGTCGATCCGGTGTGGTTCAAGGCGGGCCATAAACCCATCCCTTCGGAAAGTCCGGAGAATGAACTGGGCAGCCGGTGGATGGGATTCGTCGAGAACCCGCAGTACGGCATTCACGGCACGATCAAGCCCAATTTGATCGGCCAGCAGGCGACCGCCGGGTGCGTGCGTCTGGTCAACCACGACGTCGAGGAACTTTTTGACCTGCTGCCGGCCGGCACCCAGGTGACCATCCAGGACTAAGATATGGCCGCGTTGGATTTTGAAAAACCGATTGTCGAGTTGGAATCCAGGATTGAGGATTTGCGCAAGATGAGTTCCCGGCGCGTCACCCTGGGACCGGAGATCAAGCGTCTGGAAAGTAAACTCGCGAAACTCAAAGACGATGTTTATGCCCATTTGGACCCCTGGCAAAGGGTGCAGATCGCCCGCCATCCCAAGCGGCCTTACACGTTTGATTATATCCGTCTGATGACCGAGGACTTTCTGGAACTGCACGGGGACCGTTTATTTGCCGACGACGCGGCCCTGGTGGGCGGTTTCGCGAAGATCGACGGCATCAAGGTCATGATCGTGGGACACCAGAAAGGCCGCGACGTCAAAGAGAATGTCATGCGCAATTTCGGCTGCGCCCATCCGGAAGGGTACCGCAAGGCCATGCGCCTGATGAGACTGGCGGAAAAATTCCACGTCCCCGTCGTGTGTTTGATCGATACCCCGGGTGCCTATCCCGGCATCGGCGCTGAACAGCGCGGCCAGGCCCAGGCCATTGCCGAAAATTTGAGGGACATGGCCGGCATTAAAACCCCGACCGTGGCGGCGATCATCGGCGAGGGGGGGAGCGGCGGGGCCTTAGGCGTCGGTGTCGCCGACCGCGTCATCATTCTGGAACACGCGTATTATTCCGTTATTTCTCCCGAGGGCTGCGCCTCTATTCTGTGGCGCTCCTCGCTCAAAGCCCCCCTGGCGGCTGAAGCATTGAAACTGCACGGCGAGCATTTGATCAAGTTCGGCATCGTCGATGAGATCGTTCCCGAACCTTTGGGCGGCGCCCACCGCGACCCGGCCGAGATCGCCGCCAACTTGAAAACCGTCCTGGTCAAACACCTCAAGAAACTGTCCTCCCTGTCCGAAGAAGCCCTGCTGGAGGCCCGGTATAAGAAATACCGCGCCATCGGCGAATTTATTGAAAAATAACCGTAGGGGTTCGATTTATCGAACCCGCTGGGCGCGATAAATCGCGCCCCTACACAGGATTAAACATGGACATTCGCAATTTATCCTTTGATGAATTGGCACAATATTTAATCTCCATTGGAGAAAAACCGTTTCGGGCAGGGCAGGTGTTCGAGTGGCTTTACAAGAAAGACGCGTCCACGTTCGAGGACATGACCACCTTGTCCCAGCCGCTGCGCGCGCGTCTGGCCGCTGATCTTAGGTTTACGCCCGCCGTCATTGCTGACCAACAGAAGTCTGAAGACGGCACGACCAAATTCCTTTTCGAGTTATCCGACGGCCAGCATGTGGAGGCGGTTTTGATCCCCTCCGGGCCCACGGCCGGGCGCACAACCGCGTGCATCTCCACCCAGGTCGGCTGCAAGTTCGGCTGCCGTTTTTGTGCCAGCGGTGTTGCCGGCTGGAAACGCAATTTGTCCACGGCCGAGATCATGACCCAGGTGCTTTACGTCAAGCGTGCCGCGGGCAAAAAAAGGCCTTTGAGCCACATTGTTTTCATGGGCATCGGCGAGCCCATGGACAATTATGATGTTCTGCTCAAAAGCATTCATTTGATCAATTCCGGCAAGGCGGCCCATATCGCGGCCCGCCGCATCACGGTGTCCACCAGCGGGGTCGTTCCCAAAATTTTAAAGTTGGCCGAACAGGACCTGCAGATCGAATTGGCCATTTCCCTGCACGGGTATGACAACCCGTCGCGCGACGTGCTCATGCCGATCAACACAAAATACCCCATCGAAAAACTGATGGAGGCCTGCCGCGCCTACGGGGCCAGCAAGAGAAGGCAGATCACGTTTGAGTATATTCTGATCAAAGGTGTCACCGTCACGCCCGAGGCGCCGGCGGCGCTCAAAAAATTGTTCAAAGGCCTTTTGTGCAAGATGAACCTCATCCCGTATAATCCCGTCGCAGAATATCCCCACCAATGCCCCAGCCATCCGGAAATGCTGGCATTCCGTTCGGAATTGGAAAAAGCGGGCATCCACGCCACCATCCGCACGCCCAGGGGCAAGGATGTCAACGCCGCCTGCGGCCAACTGCGCCACGCGCATCAAAAGGGGAACCATATGGCGTCCTCTTTTGACAAAAATGGATGAGGATGATATAGTGACGTTCTTTCGCGGGGCTGGCCGATTTTCTGGAAACACATTAAGGAATCGGCACAAGCACCCAAGTTTTTCTGGAATGTGTTTGAAAATAGTAAGTTTTTGGTAACTTGGGGCTGTAGCTCAGTTTGGGAGAGCGCTTGCATGGCATGCAAGAGGTCAAGGGTTCAATCCCCTTCAGCTCCACCAAAATTTTTGCCAAGGTGGCGGAACTGGTATACGCGCTGGTCTCAAAAACCAGTGGTCTCACGGCCGTGAGGGTTCAACTCCCTCCCTTGGCATTTTATTTGTAAACCCGCCTTATCCAATCCGGTTGACAATCCAGTCATAATCTTTTAGCATAGTCATTGATGCAAAACGTTTATCTCGACTATGCCGCGACGACGCCTTGCGACCCGCGGGTCGTGGAAGCCCTGCGGCCTTATTTTTATGACACCTTCGGCAATACGTTAAGCCCGCATGCCTTTGGCCGGCGCGGCCGCAAGGCCGTTGAGGATGCCCGTGAAACAGTGGCCTCTTTTTTGGGCGCCCAGCCGACGGAGATCGTCTTTACGTCATCCGCCACGGAAGCCAATAATCACGCCATTTCAGGTGTCGCTTGCGCTTTGAGGTCCAAAGGCAGGCCTGCCTGTCCGGCAGGCAGGCATCTTGTTGTTTCCGCCATTGAGCATCATTGCGTCCTTGAACCAGCCCGCCGTTTGATGCAAGAGGGATGCGAGGTCACGTTCGTGTCCCCGGGCAAAGACGGCATCATTTCTCCCGCGGCCATTGAGCAGGCCCTGCGTCCGGACACCATTTTGATCGCCGTGGCGCACGCCAACAATGAAATAGGCGTCCTTCAACCCGCCGAAGGTATCGGACGCATTGCCCGCGCAAAAGGTATTTATTTTTTAGTGGACGCGGCGCAAACCGTCGGACATATCCCCGTATCCGTCACCGGCATTCCTTGCGATCTTCTTTCTTTTTCGGCCCACAAATTCTACGGTCCCCAGGGTGTCGGCGCTCTTTACATCCGTAAGGGCGTTGAATGCGCGCCGCTGCTTCTGGGAGGCGACCAGGAACGCAATCGTCGTGCCGGGACGCTCAATGTCCCGGGCATCGTCGGGTTAGGGGAAGCGGTCCGTTTGTGCCGGCCGCTCATGTCCGATGAAATGGCCGCACAGACCGTTTTGCGCGACCGGATCATCAACGCTGTCCTTCAAGAGGTTCCCGGCGCAGTCCTTAACGGTCATCGCGTTTTACGTTTGCCCAACAATGCCAACTTCTCCTTTGAAGGCGTCACTGGCGAGGACTTAGTCGCGGCCCTGGACATGGCGGGCATTGCCGTTTCCGTGGGTTCGGCCTGCACGTCGGGCCAGTTGACCCCCTCGCACGTGCTTAAGGCCATCGGCCTTTCCGATGCCATGGCCCTGGGGGCATTGCGCGTCACCGTCGGCCGCTGGACCACAGCGAAGGATGTCGATTATTTTCTGGAACAATTGCGATTAAAGGTGTCGCGATTACGGATGTAGGGGTTCGATTTATCGAACCCTTTGCGGGCGCGATAAATCGCGCCCCTACGGCAAAATAAACATGAATGCCCACGACCGCATTGTACAATTTTTAAAGGAAGCCGACGGTTACGTTTCCGGCGAGGAAATGAGCGAGACGCTCAAGATCAGCCGCGCCGCGGTATGGAAATACATCGACCATCTGCGCAAGGACGGCTATGGCATCACGGCCGTGCCGCATCTGGGATACCGGCTGGTGTCCGTCCCCGATAAATTATTGCCCCACGAAATTCAATCCGGTTTAAATACCAGAACGTTCGGAAAAAATATCGTCGCTTTTAACACCGTCGGCTCCACCATGGATGAGGCATTCCGTTTGGGCATGGAGGGAGCGCCGGAGGGAACGCTCGTTTGTGCCGAGACACAGCATAAAGGCCGCGGCCGTCTGGGCCGCGTGTGGTCTTCCCCCAGGGCCAAGGGCATTTATTGTTCTTTGATCTTAAGGCCGCGGCTTCCGCCGGGGCAATTGGCCCGGTTGACGCTGACCGCGGCCGTGGCCCTGGCCGAGGCCTTGCGCGATGCCGCGGGAATAGAGCCCGCCATCAAATGGCCCAATGACATTCTCGTCGGCGGCAAAAAGCTCGCCGGCATATTGACGGAACTGCGCGCCGAGGCCGACCAGGTCAAATTTGTCGTCGTGGGTATGGGCATCAATGTCAATACATCGGCGTCCCAGCTCGTCGATGGGGCCGCGTCGTTAAGGACCGAAACCGGCCGTATTTTTAACCGGGTCGTTGTGCTGCGGCATATCTTGAGGTCCTTTGAGTCCTGGTACGCGGTCTTGGGGACCCGCGGCCGTTTTGATCCGGTCATGAAGGCGTGGAAGGCGCGTTCAGCCACTCTCAAAAAACGTGTGCGCGTCACCGGTCCCGGCGGCATGGTGGAAGGGCTGGCCGTGGACCTGGATACCGACGGGGCGCTTTTGGTGCGTCAGGATTCGGGAGTGATTGTCAAACAAACTGCCGGTGATGTTGTTCATGGATAATTCCCTTCAGGAAGATCTTAATGAATTGCAGGCCCTGGGATTGCGCCGTGGTTTGCGCCAAACGCAAAGCCCGCAGGGCCGGGCGATCATCGTTGATGGACGAAGGGTCCTGAATTTTTGTTCCAATGATTATCTGGGGCTGGCTGACGACGAAAAGGTCAAGGCCGCGGCCGTAGCATCCGTCGGTCAAGACGGTTTCGGTTCCGGCGCTTCGCGTTTGGTGGGCGGCAATATGTCCGCCCACACCGCGTTGGAAGAGCGTCTGGCCGCGCTCAAAAAGACCGAGGCCTGTCTTTTATTCTCCAGCGGGTATATGGCCAATACCGGCATTATCCCGGCGCTGGTCGGCCGCGGGGACATTGTGTTTTGCGACCGTCTGAACCATGCCTCCATCATCGACGGCATCCTCTTAAGCCGTGCTCAAATGAAACGTTATCCCCACGCGGACATGACAGCCCTTGAGGAAAATTTACGGCGGGCGTCTGGGCATCAACGCAAACTGATCGTGACAGACACCATTTTCAGCATGGACGGGGACATAGCGCCTTTGAAGGACATCGTGGCATTGGCCCGGCGTTGGGGCGCGTGGGTGATGGTGGATGAAGCGCATGCCTTCGGGGTTTTAGGACCCACAGGCATGGGACTCGTCGAAGAAATGGGTTTAAGCGATCAGGTGCAGGTCCAGATGGGCACTTTATCCAAAGCCGCCGGATGTTTCGGCGCCTACGTTTGCGGTCCCGCTGTGCTTAAAGAAACCCTCATCAACCGCGCCCGCAGTTTCATTTACACGACGGGGATGCCGTCTTGCGTTGCGGCCGCGGCGCATGCAGGGGTCAACATCATCGCCGCAGAGCCCTCGCGCCGCCGGCGATTGCTGGGCAACGCCGATCATTTACGCCGGGGGTTTAAGACCCTTGGCCTTGATACGATGCGCTCAACAACGCCCATCATTCCTATTTTAGCCGGTGAAGCCCACAGGGCGGTGGCGATGTCGCAAAAACTTTTTGAGCAAGGATTTTTTGTGCAGGCCATACGCCCGCCGACGGTGCCGGTCAACACCGCGCGTTTGCGCGTGACCGTCACGGCAGTCCATACCAGAGAGGATTGCGATGCTTTTCTGGACGCTGTTAAAACCACATGCCTTTTCTAACGACCGACAGAGGCCTGCGCTGGCATTATGAGACGACCGGCGGCGGCGATCCTGTCCTGTTCATTCATGGATTCGGCGGCAGCGGCCGCTGGTGGGGGGCCCAAGAAGAATTTTTGCGCAGCGGTCATCAGGTCATCATTGTTGATCTGCCCGGCCATGGTCAAAGCGCGTGGATGCCCGTGACGCTGGGCGGCCTGGCCGTGGACCTGCGCCAGCTCATCAGCGGTCTTGGCATTTCCCAATTCAACGTGGTTTCCAGTTCTTTCGGCGGGCTTATTGCTTTTGAGTTATACTGGATGGTCCCCGAGTCCGTCATGCGCATGTCTTTTGTCGGGGCCATCCCGAAATTCGCGCGCGCGCCCGGCTACCCGGCGGGGTTGGATGTAGAGAAGATCCGCACATTGAGCAATCAGTTCGACGGGGATTACGCGTCCGTCCTGGAAATGTTCTTCCGGTCGCTCTTTACGGCGCAGGAACGCGGCAGTGAACGTTTTAAGTGGGTCAGGAATATGTATCGCCGCAGTGTTCTGCCGCAAAGGGAAGCGCTGAAATGTTTCCTGGATATTTTGGAAAAAACGGATTTGCGCGGTCATCTGGCCGGCGTCATTTGTCCGGTACAATTTGTGACCGGCAGTGATGATTATATCTGTCCCCGGCCGGTCATGGCACGGGTTGCCGAACATTTTGTGAACGCCCGTTTTGATGTGATGCGGGGCTGCGGCCATCTGCCGTTTCTCACCAAACCCGATGAATATAACCGTCTGTTGGAGGATTTTTTAATCCAATGACCGTGTGGCAGACCTTCACCAATGGCGTGCGCAAAGCATTCACCGACGCGGCGGACCAGTATGATATTTTGGCCGGATTACACCGCGAGATCGGCCGCGAACTGGTCAAAAAGAACGTGCAGCGTTCGGCAGCGCGCATTTTAGACGTCGGCACCGGCACCGGGTATGTGGCCGATAAAACCAAATTCTTTTTTCCCGACGCGATGGTGGTGGGGCTGGACATTGCGGAAGGGATGATCAGCAAAGCCGCCCAAACCCATGAGGGGATCCGTTGGCTGCAGGCCGACGGACAGCATTTGCCTTTTAAGGACGGGACTTTTGATATTATTTTTTCCAACCTCGCCTACCAGTGGATGCCTGACCTGCCCCTGGCTTTTGCCCAGGCCCGGCGCGTCCTGTCCGGCGGGGGCTTTTTGAGCGGCACGCTGTTTGGTGCAAGGACCTGTGAAGAACTTTTTTCTTGTTTGAAGATGGTCCAACCTGATTTTAACGGGAAAAATTTACCGCGCGTCGAAGATGTGAAGGATGCTTTGCGTCAGGCCGGTTTTGCGAACGCAAAAGTTGACTATGAACTCATCAAGGTGCAGTTCAAGGATGCGCGGGAATTGCTGGATTGGCTTAAGAATATCGGTGCCAATAACCTTGCGCAAGAGTTCTTTTTAGGCAAACAAATGCTGCAGAAAGTAGATGAATATTACCGCGGCCATTTTCCCTATCATGATGGTATTTGCGCTTCTTTCGAGGTCGTATGGTTCGACGCACGCTCTTTATAACCGCCACGGATACCGGCGTCGGCAAGACCATCGCAACGTTCGTTTTAGGGACATTGCTCAAGAGCGAGGGGCTTGACGTCGGGGTGATGAAGCCCGTGCAATGCGGCGGTCATGACGCCGCATTCTTGAAAAAAGCGCTGGGACTCGACGATGATATTGATGTGATCAACCCGTGTTACGCTCCCGAGCCATTGTCCCCGCATCTGGCTTTTCGCCGCGCCCGTAAAAAAGTGGATGCGGCAAAGATCAAGCAGGCCTATAAAACCTTGCGTGCCCGTCATGATATTTTGTTGATCGAAGGCGCGGGCGGCTTGATGGTGCCGCTGAAAAATAATTACTATAATGCCGACCTCATCCGGGACCTGAACACCGGAGTCATCATTGTTTCCCGTCTGGGACTTGGGACCATCAATCACACGCTGTTGACCATCAACCAGGCAAAGGCTTATGGGCTAAAAATCAAGGGCGTACTTTTCAGTGACACCGGTCCCGGGCCTAAAGGCATTGCCGAACAAACCAACCCCGTTGAGATCAGGCGTCTGTCGGGCATCAAGATACTAGGGACCATTCCGTATTTACAACACATCAGCACCAGGGAAGTATTAAGGAAATGCCGCGAAATAACCATCGATTAAGACAAATGGACAAGCGGTATCTGTGGCATCCGTTCACCCAAATGAAGGATTGGGAGAAAGAACAGCCGCTCGTCATCGATTCCGCCGACGGGGTTTACCTTAAGGACATTGACGGCAACCGTTATATCGACGGGGTCTCGTCACTGTGGGTCAATGTGCACGGCCACCGTCAAAAGGCCATTGATGCGGCCATCAAAAAACAAATGGGCAAGGTCAGCCACTCGACGCTCCTGGGGCTTTCTAATACACCCGCGGTGGAATTGGCTAAAGAGTTGATCGCGCTCGCCCCGCGCGGGTTAAAGAAGGTGTTTTACTCGGACAACGGCTCGACCGCGGTGGAGATCGCCGTCAAGATGGCGTATCAGTTCTGGCAAAACATTGGCCGCAGACAAAAAACACAGATCGTGCATTTGATCCATTCGTATCACGGCGATACCCTGGGCAGTGTGAGCATCGGCGGCATAGACCTTTTTCATAAAGTGTATCGCGGGCTTATTTTCAAGACCATCCCGCTGGCCATGGGCCCGAAGGTCGTCGAAGATTTTCAACGGTTGCTGAAAACAAAAGGTGGGCGCATCGCCGCCTTGGTCGTTGAGCCGCTGGTGCAGGCCGCGGCGGGTATGCTGATGTGGCCCGACGGCGTCCTTAAAAAGATGCGCGCCTTGACCAAAGAGCATGATGTATTTTTGATCGCGGATGAAGTGGCTACGGGTTTCGGCCGCACAGGCAAAATGTTCGCCTGCGCGCATGAAAAAGTAACGCCGGATTTTTTATGCCTGGCCAAGGGCATCACCGGCGGGTATTTGCCGCTGGCCGCTACACTCACGACGCAAAAGGTCTATGACGGGTTCAAATTCGACTATAAAGACCAGAAAACATTTTTTCACGGTCATACCTATACCGGCAATCCTTTGGCCTGCGCCGCGGCGCTGGCCAACCTTAAGATCTTCCGCAAGGAGCGGGTCTTGGCGAAACTGCTCCCTAAGATAAAATTCTTGGCCAAACGCCTTAAAGTGTTTTATAATCTGCATTCCGTCGTCGATGTCCGTTGGCTTGGGTTCATGGCGGGCATTGA
>JACPXN010000107.1 GCA_016196515.1 Candidatus Omnitrophota bacterium
GCACCGTTTTCCAAAGCGCGCAGTTGCTCCAACTGCTCCGTGCTTTCCAAAATGGACTTGGGCCAACGCGTGTACCGCAATAAAAATTCTTTACGGTACGCGTATAAGCCCAAATGTTTATACAGCGTCAGTCCCGCCGGCCCCGCCAACGGCGGGGCGTTGCGGTTGTAAGGAATGGGCGCGCGCGAAAAATACAGCGCGTATCCGGCCGCGTCCAGAACGCATTTGACGACATTGGGATTCATGAAGTCCCGCTCGTCGGTGATCACCTTGACCACCGTGCCCATCAGGCATGAAGCATCGTTCTTTAAAGCCAAAACCAAGGCATCAACGGCGGCCGGGTCAACGAACGGCTCGTCGCCCTGGATATTGACCACGATCTCCACATCCAGGTCTTTCACCGCTTCGGCGATGCGGTCCGAACCCGACGCATGCCTGGGGTCGGTCATCACCGCTTTGGCGCCGAACGCGCGGGCCGCGTTCAAGACCTCGGCGTGGTCACAGGCAATGAGCACATCGTCCAGCTGCCGGCACTTTTTAGCCCGTTTCCAGACATGCGCGATCATGGGCGCGCCGTTCAAGGGCGCCAAAACCTTGGCCGGAAAACGCGTGGACGCAAAACGCGCGGGGATAACGCCTAAAATTTTCATGGATGGTCCAGGGCCGCCTTTAACTCGTCCAATCCAACGGCCACGGCCCCCATTTTACCAACGACGATGCCGGCGGCGTGATTGGCGATGTCGGCGGCCCGGCGCTGATTGGCCCCGGCCGCCAAAGACAAGGCGAAAACGGAAATGACCGTGTCCCCGGCGCCGGAAACGTCATATACTTCCTGGGCGCGCGTGGCGATGGGAAACGGCGGCTTGCCCAGCTCAAAAACGTACATCCCATGCTCGCCCAAGGTCAGCAAAAGCGATTGAATACCCAGATAGGCCAATAAGCCGCGGCCATTGACCTTGATATCTTCCTGACTGTCCAGCCGTGCGGAGCGGATGCCGTAACGCCTGCGCGTCTCCTCGGGAATAACGCTCAAGGCGGTCTCGGCCTCTTTCTTGTTGGGCGTAATACAGGTCACCCGGCCGTAACCGCGCAGGTCCTCAAGCTTGGGGTCCACGACCACGGGAATTTTATGTTCCCCAGCTAAACTGCGCACGGCGCTTAAAAGCCCGGCGTCGACGATCCCCTTGCCGTAATCGGAAATGATCACGGCGTCAAATTTTGAAAAATTCCGGCGGATGAACGGGATGATCTTTGCCGCCTTGAGCTTGTCATCCTTGGGATCCAGACGGGTTTCGCGGTCCAAACGCACCACCTGCTGATGCCGGGCGATGATACGGGTCTTGAAAATGGTGTCCATGCGCCCGTCGGCAAAAATGCCCGCGGTGGTGATCCTGCGGCGCTCCAGTTCTTTTTTCAGGATGCCGCCTTCCGTATCTTTCCCGATCTTACCCACCAGGGTGACTTGCGCGCCCAAACCGCGCAAATTATTGGCCACGTTGGCAGCGCCCCCGGGGGTAAAAAACGATTCTTCCTGCAAAACCACGGGCACCGGGGCTTCCGGGGAAATGCGGCTGACACTGCCCTTGATATACCGGTCCAGGACAATATCGCCGACCACCAAAAGCCGCTTGGTTTTGAATCTGGCTATTATATTATTATAAGTATGGGACATAAAACTGGTAATTTTAGCACAGTTTGCAGAGGGTTACCAATAAAAAATACCCTGGCTGTCCTTGTGCAGGATGTCTTCCACCAGGTCCAGGACCTTATCCACGGTGACGGAATCGGTTGAGAGAAAAAACCCTTTGGGCCCCAAGGGCTTCCAGCGTTTAGGGTTAATGCCGGGCTGATCGCGTAGAAATAAAGAAATAACGAAAACCCCTACCCCCGCTGCCAGATGCACAGGGCCGGAGTCATTGGAAATCAAAAGCCGGCAGCGGCTTAACAGGGCCGCGCTTTGGGCCACGCTCGTGCGGCCGCTTAAGTCCATCACGGATGCGGGGCATAAACGCATGATTTCCCCGCAGATGGTCACGGTTTGGGGCCCCCCGATCAAAACGACCTTAAAATCATACCGGTCTATCAAACGGCGGATCAAGGCCGCGAAGGACGCGGCCGGCCAGCATTTGGCCGGATCGCTGGCGCCGGGATGCATGGCAATGAACTCACCCGCTTTGATGCCCTGACTGTTCAACCAATTCAAAACCCAGGTGTCCGCGTCCTTGTGCACAGGCACCAGCACCCCCAAAACATCTTCGATGTCCGCGGGAATGCCGACCCCCTTTAAAACGTCCAAACAATATTCGCTTTCATGTTTTTCACCCAAATGCCGGACGTCTTTTAAAGGATGTGTGAGCAAAAAGCCCATTTTGTCATTGCGGTAACCGATGCGCGCCGGCACTCCGGCCAAAAAACACGCGAAGTTATAACGGCGTTTGGTATGCAGAATAAAAGCGGTATCAAAATTCCCGCGGCGGATCTCCCGCGCCAAACGTAAAGCTCCGGGCACGCCCTTGTGACGCCCCGCGCGGTCGTCCACCAAGACCTCGTCGAGATAAGGATTGCCAATGACCAGGTCCTTCGTCTCCGGTTTCACGAGGGTGGCAATGTGCGCCGCCGGATACGCCCTGCGCAGGGCCTTGATGAAGGGTGTCGTCAGAACGACATCCCCCATCCGGTCGGTGCGCACGATGAGGATCCTAGAGAAATTTATTTTGGATGACATCAATCACGTCCTGTGCCTGGATGGCCGCCATGCATTGATGCGGCACATGGCTCTGGGGGTTTAAACAACGCGGGCAAGACCCGTTGCGCCGGATGACAACGGACTTAGGGTCCCGCGGACCGCTTTTGGTGTCATCCGTGGGCCCGAACAAAGCGATCACCGGCACGCCGAAATAGCAGGCGATGTGCATGGCCCCGCTGTCGTGGACCACGGCGAAGGCGGCCTTGCCCAGAACAAAGGCCAGTTCCCGAAGGTCCAGCCGTCCAACCAGGGACAGCGACGGGCCTGCCTCGCCGGCAGGCGGGTTTTTCATGCGCCGGCGCATGCCTTCGATGAGCCCTGTTTCCGCCGCACCGCCGGTGAAAACCACGGCCATGCCTTGGCCCACGATGAAATCCGCGACCTCAACAAAACCATCCGCTGTCCAGCGTTTGGCGGAATCCGCGGCGCTGGGCGCTATCACAACGAATCTGCCCTTGGGCAAAACATCGTGGGCCAATGGCTTGGGCACGATGGCCGTGCGCGGGACATTTTCATCTGAAAAATGATGCACCGTGCGCAAACGGTCCAGGTGTTTGCGGACCATATGCTCCCGCGAAGGCATTTGCAGCGGGGTGCGCGCGCGGGCCCTCAATACAAAAGGCAAAATGGTATGGCGCAGATCAACGATGAGATCAAAACGTTCGCGGCGCAAGGCCAAAAACCAGCGGCACTGGTCCGGCCACGGCATGTGCTTGTCGTAAACGGTCACGCGCAAACGGGGATTGCCCTCAAGAAGGGTCGCGGCCCTTGGTCCGACAATGACGTTGACGCGCGCCGACGGAAAATCACGGCACAGCACGTCAAGGACCGGACAGGACGCGACCACGTCCCCGATATTGGAATGAGAAAAGACCAGGATATTTTTAACTGAAGATGGTTCCAAGGGCTTTCCAGACATCGTCCACCGTCACAGAATTCA
>JACPXN010000108.1 GCA_016196515.1 Candidatus Omnitrophota bacterium
CGGTTTGCAAAATATCTGGATCTATTGGGTGGGGCCGGTTTTGGGCGGTGTTTTAGCGGCCCAGGTTTATGGTTCGCTGTTGGCTCACCACCCCGAGCAAACAGCGAGGGGTAAAACACAGTTAGAGAGATAATATTGAAAGGAGACGCAATGCCTGAGCGCACAGGTTTAACAACGATGAAAGGCAATCCCCTGACCCTGTTGGGCAACGAGGTGAAGGTGGGGGACATGGCCCCGGATGCCACCCTGGTGGCCAACGACCTTTCCGAAGTGAAATTGTCCTCTTTTAAGGGAAAGAAAGTGATCATTTCCGTGGTCCCATCGCTGGATACGCCGGTCTGCGATCTTCAGACCAAGCGTTTTAACCAGGAAGATTTCAAACTCAGCGGGGCCGTCGTGATCACCGTGAGCAAGGACCTGCCTTTCGCGCAAAAACGCTGGTGCGCTGCCACCGGGGCAACGGCGGCCAAGACCCTGTCGGATTATCGCGGCAATTTCGGCGAGGTCTACGGCGTTCTCCTCAAAGGGCTTGGTCTTTTGGCCCGCGCCATTTTTGTCGTTGATACCGCCGGTAAGGTCCGTTACGTCCAGTTGGTCAGGGAAGTGGCGAGCGAACCCGATTATGAGGCAGTGTTGAAGGCCGTCCGTTCTTTATAATTTAAAGGAGGTGTCTTATGGCTTACACATTACCCGTTTTGGCTTACCCTTATAACGCTTTAGAGCCGTACATCGATGCCCGCACCATGGAGATCCACCACACCAAACACCATCAGGCCTATATCAATAACGTGAACAATGCCATTAAGGCCAAGGCGGATTTGGAAAGCAAGAGCGTCGAGGTCCTGATCGCCAATTTGAACGCGGTCCCCGAAGATATCCGCAATGCCGTGCGCAACAATGGCGGCGGTCACGCCAATCACACCCTGTTCTGGACGGTCATCGGCCCCAAAGCCGGCGGCGCTCCTGCCGGCAGCATAGCAGCGGCCATCAACCTGGCCTTCGGTTCTTTTGACGCGTTCAAGGAAAAATTCGGCCAGGCGGCAATGACCCGTTTCGGCTCCGGATGGGCGTGGCTGTCCGTCACCAAGGACGGGAAACTGGAAATATCCTCAAGCGCCAATCAGGACAGCCCGATCATGGAAGGCAAGGTCCCGGTCCTTGGCATCGACGTCTGGGAGCATGCCTATTACCTCAATTACCAAAACCGCCGGCCCGATTACATCGCGGCATTCTGGAACGTGGTCAACTGGCAGGAAGTGGAAAAACGTTACAAAAATTCAAAAAAAGTTTGACTTCGCTGTTTTTAATACATACTATATGTAGTGTTGTTTTGGCATTTGAGGTATACATATAGTGTTTTTTCATTTTTATTCATGAGGAGATTCCTCCATGTCCGCCGAAACCATCCCCTGCGGCATCAAGGTCCAGAAACGCAACGGCCAGATCATTGAGTTCATTGGGTTGCGCATTGCCCACGCGGTGGCCAACGCGTTCAAGGAACAAGCCGGTTTGCCGCGCGAATCAGAACTGACCGAACAGATCACGGATGTTAAGAGGGTGGCGGACTGCGTGACCGCTGTTTTGCGTGAACGCGGGTCGCACAAGGCCTTTTTGACGGTGGAAGAGATCCAGGATGAGGTCATCCGGCAATTGTATGAGAACGGTTTTAAAGAAGTGGCAGAGCGTTATGCCAGTTACCGCCGCCATCATGCCGCGCGCCGGCAATTGTTCGAACTGTATTCCATCATCAAGCGCACCGGCAAGGTGGTGTCTTTCAAGCAGGAGAAAATCACGCTGGCCATCGCCAAGGCGCTCATTGCCCATAATCAAGGCGTTTATAATGAGATCCTGGTGGAAAAAGCGCATGAATTGAGCGAAAAGGTCGTGGGGGAGGTCCGCACCCGCTGGCCGGACGGCAAAGCGATCCAGATCGAAGAGATCCAGGACATTGTCGAGAAGGTGATCATGGCCGTCGGTTATCATGAGGTGGCCAAGCGTTACATCATCTATAGGGAAGAGCGAGCCAAGGACCGGCGCGGCGCGCAGGTCCAGGCACAAGAAAATATTGAGTGGGCCAAAAATTTTGTCATTAAAAATGACAAGGCCGAAGAACGTCCCATTGACTTGGACGAGGCGCGTTTCAAGTTCGAGACCTGCTGCAAAGGGTTGGCGGATGTTTTCGCTGATATCTTGTTCAAGGAAGCGGTCAAAAATTATTACAACGGCATGACCGAGCGGCAAATGGCCCTGGCCAATATCATGGCCGCGCGCGCGTTCATCGAAAAAGAGCCGAATTATTCTTTTGTGGCGGCCCGTTTATTGTTGCTGATGGAATATCACGAGGCCCTGGGGTATGAGGCGTCTTTTGAGCGCATGCGCGCCGAGTATCCGGAATATTTCGTCCAATACATCCATCAGGCCGTGCAGTGGGAATTATTGACGCCGGACTTAAAGCAATTCGACCTGAAATTTTTGGGCAAGAACATCATGCCCGAGCGGGATTTCATTTTTCGTTACATGGGCTTGCAGACTTTATATGACCGTTACTTCATCCATTGGCAGGACAGGCGCATGGAGCTGCCGCAGGTGTTTTGGATGCGCGTGGCCATGGGGTTGGCGGTCAACGAGGGAGAGCAGAAAAACGCGCGGGCCGTGGAATTCTACAATGTCCTGTCCACTCTGTGTTTCACGTCTTCCACTCCGACGCTGTTTAACTCCGGCAGCCGCCATCCGCAATTGTCGTCGTGTTTTCTTACGACTATCGAAGACGATCTTGAGCATATTTTCAAATGCATCCAGGACGACGCGCTTTTGTCCAAATGGAGCGGCGGTCTTGGCAATGACTGGACCAGCGTGCGCGCCATGGGTTCACGCATCAAGGGCACCAACGGCAAAAGCCAGGGGATCATCCCGTTCTTGAAAGTGGCCAATGACACGGCTTTGGCGGTCAATCAGGGCGGCAAACGCCAGGGCGCCATGTGCGCGTATCTGGAAGTGTGGCATCTGGACGTCGAGGAGTTTCTCGAACTGCGCAAGAACACCGGCGATGACCGCCGCCGCACCCATGACATGCACACCGCCGGCTGGATCCCTGATCTTTTTATGAAAAGGGTCAAAGCCAACGCGGATTGGACTTTGCTCACCCCTTGCGAAGCGCCGGACCTGCACCATCTGTACGGTCAGGCGTTCGAGAAACGCTACGAAGAATATGAAGAAATGGCCCGCCAGGGCAAGATCAAGTGTTTTAAGGTGGTGTCGGCCGTGCAATTGTGGCGCAAGATGCTCAATATGCTTTTTGAGACCGGTCATCCGTGGATCACCTGGAAAGACCCTTCCAACGTGCGCTCCCCGCAGGACCATGTGGGAGTTGTGCACAGTTCCAATTTGTGCACGGAGATCCTTTTAAATACATCGAAAGAAGAGACGGCTGTTTGTAATCTGGGGTCCGTCAATTTGAGCGTCCATGTCAGGCCCCAAGGCATTGACCACAAGAAACTACGGGAAACGGTGACCACGGCCGTGCGTATGCTGGACAATGTCATTGACATCAACTATTATCCGACGCCGGAAGCCCAGAACGCCAATCAGCGTCATCGTCCAGTGGGGCTTGGGATCATGGGTTTCCAGGACGCGCTTTATCATCAAAATTTGAGTTATGCGTCCACGCAAGGGATTGAGTTTGCCGATGCCAGCATGGAGGCTGTTTCCTATTATGCCATTCTGGCTTCGACGGTTTTGGCCCAAGAGCGCGGCGCGTATTCAACCTACAAAGGTTCCAAATGGGACCGTGGGTATTTGCCTATTGATACTTTGGAATTGCTGGCCCGCCAACGCGGCGGTTATTTGGACGTGGACCGCACCCAGCGCATGGATTGGAATCCGGTGCGCGACGCCATCAAGGCCCACGGCATGCGCAACAGTCTGGTCATGGCCATTGCCCCGACAGCGACCATCGGCAATATCGCCGGTGTCACTGCGTCCATTGAACCCGTGTACAAAAATGTGTTCGTTAAAAGCAATCTGTCGGGCGAATTTACGGTCATCAATGAGTATCTGGTCGAGGATTTGAAGAAACTGGGGATCTGGGACCGGGAAATGATCGATGACATTAAATATTTCGACGGCAGCGTCCAGGAAATTCCCCGCATTCCGGCTGTTTTGAAGGCCAAATATGCCACCGCTTTTGAGGTGGATCATGAATGGATGGTGGAGGCGGCCAGCCGCCGGCAGAAATGGATCGATATGGGCCAGTCCTTGAACCTGTACCAGGCCAAACCCAGCGGCAAGAAGATCAGCGACATGTACATGTTCGCCTGGGAAAAAGGCCTTAAAACAACGTATTATCTGCGTTCTATGGGTGCCACCCGCATCGAGAAAAGCACCTTGGACGCGTCCAAATACAATGATATGGTCGGCCAGCGTCCACGCGACGATAAGGGGCATGTCGTGGACACCGCGGCCAAAACCACTGCTGAACCTGTTCAAGACTGTGAAGCCTGCCAATGAATCCCGATACTCCCGAATGCGCCGGCGGTATCCGTATGACCCGCGATCGTGTTTCAGCGGACAATAAGCGGATCATCCTCAACAACCGCACGGTGGACGTCAACCAGCTGGTCCCTATCAAATACAAATGGGCCTGGCATTTTTATCTGGATGGCTGTGCCAATCACTGGATGCCCACCGAAGTTTCCATGCAAAGGGACATTGAGCAGTGGAAGAACCCCGGTGCTTTTACCCCGGATGAGCGTCATGTCATCAAGCGCAATTTTGGTTTTTTCTCGACGGCGGAGACCCTGGTCGGCAACAATATCGTCCTGTCCATTTACAAGATGGTGGACAATCCCGAATGCCGCCAGTATTTATTGCGCCAGGCGTTCGAGGAAGCCATCCACGTTCACGCGTTCCAGTACATCGTCGAATCTTTGTCTTTGGATGAAGCGGAAATTTTCAACATGTACCGCGAGAACCAGGCCATTTATGAAAAAGACGAGTTTTCGATGAGCTGCACCGACGGGATCATCGATCAGAACGTGGATTTGACCACGAAGGAGGGCCTGCAGAAATTCATCGATAATCTGGTGGCTTTTTACGTGGTGACCGAAGGCATCTTTTTTTACAGCGGTTTTGTGACGATGCTGTCTTTTGGCCGCCAGAACCGCATGCCCGGCGCCTGCGAACAGATCCAGTATATCCTGCGTGATGAGAGCATCCACATGAATTTCGGTATTCAGTTGATCAACAGCATCATTGAGGAAAATCCGTATTGCTGGACCACCCAATTCACGGATTATCTGATCACGCGGATCAAGCGTGCCGTGGAATTGGAAGTCAATTATGCCCGGGAATGCCTGCCGCGCGGGGTCTTAGGGTTGAATGTCGCGCTGATGCGGGAATATGTGCAGTATATTGCCGACCGGCGTCTGGAAAAATTGCACCTGCCGCGCCAGTACAATTCCAGCAATCCGTTCCCGTGGATGAGCGAGGTCATTGACCTCAAGAAAGAGAAGAATTTTTTTGAGACCCGCGTGACCGAATACCAGACCGGCGGCGCACTGGAGTGGTGAGCCGGTAGGACAAAAGCCCCCCATGGAGGGGGCCTAACAGGAGGTGTGCTATGAAACGTATGTTGTCATTTTTGCTCGTATTGGCTGTATGTGCGGTGACCACGCCCTCGTTCGCCGGCGCTGTGGCCGAGAAATTCAAGGGCGGAGTAAAAAGTGTGGTCATGTCTCCGGTGCAAGTTTCCGATAAACTTATGGAAGAGACCAAGAACGCCAAGTTCTACCCATTCGCGTTCGCCGGCGGTTTGCTCAAAGGCGTTTTTTATATGGGCAAGGACATCGTGACGGGTTTTGTGGACATTGTGACGTCACCGCTCGAAGCAGTTAAGAAATAATCGGACCAGAAAACGTTTTCTCAAATACCCTCCAAAAGGTGGCATAGGCCGCGGCCGCATGCCATACTTTAAGTAGAGGAATTCCATAGGGGAATTCCCAAAAAAGCCTGCCTGCCGGCAGGCAGGGAGGGGCCTATGAAAAACATGTTATCATTCTTAGTTGCCGCAGTTGTCACAGTTGTTTTTGCCGTGCCGTCATTCGCTTATCCCAGACCTGTGGAGAAGCTCAAAGACGGTGTCATCGCCGTGGTCAAGTCTCCGCTGGAGATCAAAGACCATGCCATGGCTGAGGCCAAGGACGGGTCGTTTTTGCCGTTCTCTTTGCCGGCCGGGCTGCTCAAAGGCAGCTTTTATATGGCCAAGAAAATGGTAGGTGGCGTCCTGGACATTGTGACGTTCCCTATCGATCAATAACCACGCCAGCTGTTGCTTTCATTAAGAACAGCTCAACGTCCCGCCAATAGCGGGACGTTTTTTTGGGCCCATTTTTTATTGTGTCCGTCAGGGATTATGCTATACTAAAAACCATGATGAATAACAGGCAATACCCCCGTTTTCCGTTCAAGGAAAGTGTCGGGTATCAAATGGGAGAAGCCCCTTTGTCCGGCAGTTTGTCCGGTGACATCAGCGAAGGGGGTTTGCGTTTAAGCGTCCAGAAATTCATACCCCTCAATACCATCGTCCGCCTGCAGATCCATGTCTCTGATCCCGTGCGCGTCCTGTTGGCCCAAGGCAGGGTGGTCTGGGTCCGGGAGGTCCCCCAGAGCGAACGTTATGACGTCGGGATCGAGTTTGTGGTCGACCAGGATACAGGCCCCGTCCTTTGCAGTTATGTTTCCTCCCGTCGGTTTCAAATTGAATAGTGCTTGAAAGGAGCAGTCAAGGTATGGCTCAAGAAGCGAAGGCCGTTGTTGTCGAAGAAGTGAAGAATTGCCCGTCGTGCAAGAAACCCCTGAAAAGGGCAAGGCGTTTTTACCGTAACGGCGCGTACTACTGCAACAGCAATTGTTTCAAGAAACTTCGGTCCGAAGCCAAAGCTGCTGGCGCGCCCTCACCCGAGACCCCCAAGGAGTAAATGTGTCATCCCTATACCCGGTAGGGCCTGAACGCCGGCGGCATGCGCGTGTGGAACATGCCGTTCCGGTCAAAATATCGAGCGATGATTTTGATATTGTCACCGAGACCAGGAACATCAGCTGTTCCGGCGCCTTTTGCCAGGTCGGCAAGCGCCTGGCCCCGATGACGAAGTTGAAGGTCCATTTGCTGCTACCTGTGCGTTCGGGCACAAAGACCGTTTCCAAACGTATTGATTGCGGGGGGGTGGTGGTGCGCGCACAATCGGCGCCGCAGGGGGATCGTTTTAATACCGCGATCTTTTTTAGCGATATCAAACCCCGCGACAGCGCGGCCATCGCGCGGTTCGTGGCCGATCGATTGCCTCACGGACTTGCGGCAGGGCATATTGACGGTCCTCATGATGACGCACCCAGCGGCTGAGCGGGTGATCCCCGTCCTGTTCGAGGATGAGGATTGCGTTGTTTTTGACAAGCCGCCCGGGCTTTTGGTGATCCCGACCCCCCGAGGGGAAAGCCGCACCCTCGTTGCGCTGGCTGACAGGCAATTTTCCAAAGAGCATTTGTATCCCGCGCATCGGCTTGACCGCGATACGTCCGGTGTTATCCTTTTCGCCAAGGGCAAAAATAATCAGCACAAGCTCATGGCCCTGTTCAAGGAAAGGCGCGTGAAGAAGGATTATATCGCTTTTGTTCACGGCCGTATCCGTCCGGTCCAAGGGGATATCCGCGTTCCCGTCAAGGACCATTACAGCCGTAGGTTTAAACCCTTTGCGCCGGCCATCGGCGCGTTGACCCATTATTGCGTCGTGGATTACCATAACGATTTTACCGTCGTGGACGTGCGGCCGGCGACCGGACGCACCAACCAGGTCCGTATCCATTTTTCCGAAATTGGCCATCCGCTGGTCGGCGAGGATGTGTACGCGCTGCGCAAGGATTTCGTTTTGCGTTTCAGGCGTACGGCGCTTCACGCCGCGCGTCTGGAGTGGCCGTTATTGTCAACGGGAAAAACGCAGGCCGTCGCCTCGCCGTTACCCAGGGACATGGCGGAATTCTTAAAAAATAATCCGTAAGGGGGAGGATATGAATACGAATTTGACATTGAAGGAATGGGGCCGAACGTGCCACGCCATCGCCAAAGAAAAAGGGTTTTGGGACAAGGAACGCAATGTGGGTGAGGCGCTGATGCTCATTGTCACCGAACTGGCCGAGGCCATGGAAGCCCACCGCAAGCGGGACGACGCGAATTTCCGCGAAGAATTGGCCGACACCTTCATCCGGCTTTTTGACCTGTGCGAGGGGTTGGGCGTGGACGTTCAAAGCGAGATCATCAAGAAGAGTGAAGCGAACAAAAGCCGTCCCTACAGGCATGGCAAGGTCTGTTAATGATGAAAAAGACCATTTTGTCCATTCTGTTTTTATGCATGGCCGGATGCACCACGGTCAACATCCCTAACTATATCGGTCCCCAGCATCCGTACGTGCGCAAAGTGTATGGGGATTATGATGCCATTGTTGCCGTTGTCAGGCGGGTCCTGGCGGATGAGGGCTGGGCGGTCCAAAGTGAAACCAGTCCGTCCACGTATGAGCGCGACGACAGCGCGCAGGGCGGCGCAACCGGCGGCATTTTGCTTTTTACCTCCGTTAAACAGCATTCCAGGTTTTTGTATTCTTCCTATACGCATTTGAACGCGTTTATCCGTCCCGTGGCCGGCGGCGCCCAAGTGGAAATGCGTTATGCCTGCCTGACCCCTTTGGGAGTCAAACAATTCAAGGGAACGCGCAATGATCAACTGGTCGATCGGATCCTGGACGCCATCGAGCATCGGAGTGAAAATATTTCCGCTCCATGAACCGTTTTGAACTCAAAAGTCCTTTTGAACCGGTCGAGGAACAGCGCAAGGCCGCCGCGGCCCTGGTCCGGGGCCTTCAAGAGGACAGGCGGGCCTGCCTGTCCGGTAGGCAGGCGCAGGTGCTTTTGGGCGTGACCGGTTCGGGCAAGACGTTCACGATCGCCAACGTCATCAACGAAGTCCAGCGCCCCGTTTTGGTCATTTCCCACAACAAGACCCTGGCGGCCCAGTTGTACGGCGAATTTAAAGAGTTCTTCCCGCACAATGCCGTCGAGTATTTCGTCAGTTATTACGATTATTACCAGCCCGAGGCCTACATCCCGCAAACCGACGTTTATATCGAAAAGGACTCGTCCGTTAACGACCGTCTCGACCGTTTGCGTTTGGCGGCCACGACTTCGCTCATGTCCCGCCGGGATGTGATCATCGTGGCCAGCGTTTCCTGCATTTATAACCTTGGTTCGCCGCAGGACTACCAGAACCACATGGTCCATCTCACCAAAGGCCAGCGCATTGAGCGTGACGAGGTGCTGGAGCAACTGGTCGGCATCCAGTATGAACGTAACGATTATGAATTCACGCGTGGGACCATGCGCGTGCGCGGGGACGTGGTGGAAGTGTATCCGGCTTACCGGCAGGATGCTTTGAGGTTCGAATTTCTCGACGATGAGATCGAAAAGCTCCGCCAGATCGATCCGGTGTCCGGTCATGTCATCGCCGAGTTGGATGCCGCCGCCGTTTACCCGGCCAAACATTTCCTGGTGTCCCCGCCGCGTTTGGAACAAGCCCTAGGGGATATCGAAGAGGAGTTAAAGACGCGTCTGGAAGAACTGAAAGCCCAAGGCAAACTCCTGGAAGCCCAGCGTCTTGACACGCGCACCCGTTACGACATGGAAATGCTCAAAGAAATGGGGATGTGCAAGGGCATTGAGAATTATTCGCGGGTCCTTTCCGGCCGTCCGCCGGGCTCGAGGCCGTTTTGCCTGATCGATTATTTTCCCAAGGATTTTCTAACGGTCATTGATGAGAGCCACGTCACTGTTCCCCAGCTGGGCGGGATGTATGAGGGGGACCGTGCCCGCAAGGAAATGCTGGTGGCCCACGGATTTCGTTTGCCGTCGTGTTTGGACAACAGGCCTTTGAAATTTCACGAACTGCAGGGTATGATAGGTCAGCGCATTTACGTGTCCGCCACCCCCGGAGCCTATGAGCGCAGGGAAGCGCTGGGAAGGGCGGTGGAACAGGTCATCCGTCCGACGGGGATCGTGGACCCGTCCATTGACGTGCGGCCGACGCAAGACCAGGTGGATGACCTGGTCCGCGAATGCGAAACGCGCGCGAAACGCGGCGAGCGCGTGCTGGTGACGACATTGACCAAACGTATGGCCGAAGACCTGTGCGCGTATCTGGAGGAAGCGGGACTTGCGGTGAAATATCTGCATTCGGATATCGAGACCATTGACCGCACTAAAATTTTGCAGGACTTGCGGCTTAAAAAATTCGATTGCCTGGTGGGTGTTAATCTTTTGCGCGAAGGGCTTGATCTGCCGGAGGTGTCTTTAGTGGCGATTTTTGACGCGGACAAGCAGGGGTTCTTGCGTTCGCAGACCTCGCTCATCCAGACCGCGGGGCGCGCCGCGCGCAACATCAACGGGGAAGTGGTGATGTATGCCGACACTGTTTCCGCGGCCATGAAAGGGATGATCGCCGAATGCGAACGCCGGCGAAAGATCCAGATGGATTTTAACGTCCGCCACGGCATCACGCCTGCGAGCGTTGTCAAGGCCATCAACCAGGGCATTGAACAATGGGCCGAGGCCCAAGCAACGGTCATGGCCGCTGCCGGCCAAACAGAGGAAGAATACGAAATGGGCCGGTATGTCCAGGAACTTGAGCGGCAGATGGAATTGGCCGCCCGTAACCTGGAATTCGAGAAAGCCGCCAGGATCCGCGATAAGATCAAGGAGTATGATAAAAATGCTTTTAGCCATTGATATCGGTAATACGACCATTGCTTTGGCCGCAGTCCATAAAGGGAAGGTCAAGGCAGTCCAACGCATGGACACCCCGCCGTCAGGCGGGGACCCAAGGGTTTTGGTTTCACGTTTGAACAAGGCCTTGGCGGTTTTCCGTAAAAAGGGCTACATTTTTAACAAGGTTGTTCTTTGCAGCGTTGTCCCAAAAATATTGACAGTTGTGGAGCGAACTATAGTAAAATCAATGGGTTTTGAACCAAAAGTGGTGGGGCGTGATATCATCGTTCCCATCAAAAATCGGTATAAAGATCCCAAACAGGTAGGCCAGGACCGTTTGGTCGGTGCCTACGCGGCTTTACGTTTATATGGTAAGCCTGCCTGCCGGCCAGGCAGGCCGCTCGTTGTCATTGATCTGGGGACGGCCATTACCTTTGACGTGGTTTCAGCCAGGGGAGAATATTTGGGAGGGGCCATTGTGCCGGGCCTGCGTTTATCCGCCGAATCCCTGTTTTTAAAAACCGCGCTTTTGCCTAAGATTGTCCTTAAGGCGCCTGGAGACATTATAGGGAAAACCACCGAAGAAAGCATGTTGAGCGGCCTTTTTTACGGTTATGGCGCCTTGTGCCAGGGGATGGTTGATCTGTTAACGAGATCGATCGCCGCATCGGGCCGTGTCCGCCCGAAGGTCGTCATGACCGGCGGCCACACGCGTCTGATGAAAAAATTCGTCTCCCCCAAGATCCGCATTATCGACGAGAATTTGGTCTTCAAAGGCATGGCCCTCTTGGCCCCTTTTTAAAAATTTCTTGACAAAATTTTTGATTTAGGTATATTAGCACTCTACAAGAAATAGTGCTAAATAGAAATCACATATGTAGGGGTTCGATTGATCGAACCCTTTCTGCTGCGGGCGCAATAAATTGCGC
>JACPXN010000103.1 GCA_016196515.1 Candidatus Omnitrophota bacterium
GCCTGAAGTGCCAGGAAAAACTGGAATCCGGCCGGTACTAGAACGGGTCCCCAAAGTATGGGTCATTTTAAACGCTCTCACATGGATATTGCTCTTTTTTTGGCCGGCGTTCTGGCGGTCGTCGGCATCGATCGTTTGAGCAAGGCCTTCTTTGCGCATTTGTTGTCCCTCAATGAAAGCATTACCCTGATTAAGGGGGTGGTGCATTTCACCCTCGTCCACAATACCGGTATCGCTTTCGGCCTTTTTAAGGATTGCGGAGCGGTGTTTTTTGTCATCCCTTTGATCCTCACCGGGCTTTTGATCTATAATGTGTACTATTACCGCGACCGTGAATATAGCCGGACCTATATCATGGCATTTTCCCTGATCCTGGGGGGAGCCATCGGCAATCTCATCGACCGTATCTTTTTGGGGTATGTCGTTGATTTTATCGATCTGCGCGTGTGGCCGGTCTTTAACGTCGCCGATTCAGCCATCACCGTCGGCGCCGTCATCATTCTTTTAAAATGCATCCCGTCCTCTTCCAAATAGGCGTGTTCCCCGTTTATTCCTACGGCGTCATGCTCGCCCTGGCCGTGCTGTTGTGCGCGTGGGGCCTGGGCAGGGACGCGTCGAAAATGGGAATTTCCAAAGACGCGGCGTACGACCTTTTGTTTTGGAGCGTTGCCGGCGGCATCATCGGGGCGCGTATTTTTTACGTGACCTTGTATTGGGACCATTTTGCCGCAGCACCCTTGGAAATTCTGATGAATCGCTGGGGTCTGGCTTGGCAGGGCGGTTTCTTGGGCGGTATTTTGGCCGGGATCGTCTGGTGTAAGCGCCGCGCTTATGCCTTACGGCCGATGCTGGACTTAGCGGCACCTTATATCGCTCTGGGGCAGGCGGTGGGACGCTTGGGATGTTTTTTCAACGGCTGTTGCTATGGCAGGCCGTGGGTGCACGGCATTTTCTTTCCCGTGCACAATGCGCGTTTGTACCCGACGCAACTGTACGAGGCCGCCGGGCTTCTCCTCATTTTTATTGTCCTTAAGATATACGCGGTCAAGCCCCGTAGTCGTGGCATGGTCTTTGCCATGTACCTGTGGCTGGCCGCCGTCGAGCGCTTCTTCGTCGAATTCTTTCGCGCCGACCACGACACGCTGTGGTGGGGCCTAAGTTTATTCCAGTACATCGCTGTGGGTATTTTCCTCACCGGTCTTATTTATGGTTTATTCATTCATTGTCACCGACGCGCATGAAGGTTTACGCTTAGACGTGTATCTGGCGCAGGTCATCCCTGATGTTCCGTCCCGGGCTTTTGTGCAGAAACTCATCGCCCAGGACCGCGTGACGGTCAACGGCAAGCCGCCGGTCAAGTCCAATACTAGGGTGGCCGTCGGGGACAAGGTGAGTGCCGACGTGGATCCCGCGTCTCTGATTGTGCCGGACATTATTCCACAGGACATGGCCGTGGACGTTTTTTACGAGGACGCGGATATCATCATCATCAACAAGCCCTCGGGCCTGACCGTGCACCCGCCCCGCCTACCGGCGGGGTCCGGCACCCTGGTCAATGCTTTGGCGCACCGTTTCCAGAAATTGTCCGACGTCAACGGCCCGGTGCGTCCCGGCATTGTCCATCGTCTGGACAAGGACACCTCGGGGCTGATCATCGTGGCCAAGACCAATACCGCCCACGCCCGCCTGGCCCGTCAGTTCGAGAAACATACGGTCGTCAAAAGATACGTCGCGCGCCTGGAAGGGAAGGTGCCCTTTGATCAGGGCATCGTGGACGTCAACATAGGCCGCCACCCGAAATACCATGACCAGCGTCAGGCCTCGCCCGAGGGGGGAGGTAAGGACGCGACAACGCTTTATCAGGTGCTGAGGCGGTCGTCTAAGTCCACCCTGGTGGCGCTTTATCCCCGGACCGGCCGCACCCATCAATTGCGCGTGCACATGAAGCATCTGGGACATCCCATATTGGGAGATGACCGTTACGGCCGCAAAGCCGCGTTCCCGCGTCTGGCCTTGCACGCCCAGAGCATCGCCTTTGCGCATCCCGCGACCAAACGTTACGTTGAATTTTCCTGTCCAGCCCCAAAGGAGTTTCTGGACCCAAATTTTTAAATTTATCTTTACTAACTTATGGTGAAAACGTATATTTAAGGTATCGGGCACCTTAGGGGAGATTATATGCGCAGCAATAGCGGCAAAACCCTGACCGTTTTCGTCATCCTCATCATCATCGTCCTGGTTTCCTCGACGTCCATCGGTTTCTTTCTCTATCATAAGGAAAGCGACATGCGCCGCTCGGCCGAGTCCGAGCTCGACGAGGGCCGCGCGACGGAAACGAAACTGCAGACCCAGCTGAAAGAGGCCCAAAAGCGCCTGACCGTCCTGGAAGACAAGAACAAAGAGGCCGACGATAAGATCAACAATTTGATGGATGAGGCCGAATTGAATAAGGGTTTGCACAACGCCTTGAAGACTGAGAACGCTTCATTAAAGGAAGCGCTGGAGGCGGCCAAAAAGGAAAAGGAAAAGATCACCGCGGACCTCCAGGATACCGATAAAAAATACCAGGAGGCCGTCGGACTTTTAAAAGCCCAGCAGGACAAGATGCAGGCGTTGACCAAACGCGTGGCGGAATTGGAAGATGCCAAGCAAAAATCTGACGCGAAGATCGCGGCCATGAAGGCCGACCTGATGCCGTATAATGACCGCCCCCCCGACCAGCAGATCGCCGGGGAAGTTGTCCCGCCCGCTGGCGGGACCCCGCATGCGGACAAGAACAAGATCGAACTGGATAAGATCGTCGTCAATCCCAATGACGGCGCGCGCGGCAAGATTTTGAGCGTGGACAAGGATGCCGAGTTCGTTGTCTGCAGTTTGGGCTTAAAGCAGGGGATCAAAACCGAAGACGTGCTGTCCGTTTACCGCGGCGAGGAATATCTGGGGGATGTCAAGGTCTCCCGCGTCCAGCAGGACATGTGCGCCGCCGACATCGTTCCGCCGTTTTCCAGCCGCAAAGTCCGCAAAAATGATATCGTGGTATTCCGGCCGTGATCCTCGACGTTAAACCCGTCCGGGCGCTGCAAGGCGTCCTTGAACTCCCGGCTTCCAAATCCTATACCATCCGCGCTTTTTTCATCGCCGCTGGCGGGGGCCCTTCCAGCATCATCGGACCTTCCGACGGCGACGATGCCCTGATAGCCGCAAGCGTGGTCCAGGCCTTAAAAAGCGGGACGCGCGTATTTCACGTTGGAGAATCAGGGACCACTTTGCGGTTTTTATTACCGCTGTTGCCTTTCCATACCCCGCGGGCCGTGGTCAAAGGCAAAGGCACGCTCGTCGGCCGTCCCAATCATCATTTGTGTCAGGCCCTGCGCCGTCAGGGCATGGATATCCGCGGCACAGGCCCCAAAGAGTCCGTCCCCATCGTCTATAAAGGCGGAACGCTCGTTGGCGGGACCATCAGGATCGACGGGACATTAAGCTCACAGTTCATTTCCGGGCTGATGATCGCTTTGCCGCGCCTCAAGACCGATAGCCGTATTGTGGTCACCGGCAAACAAATGGTTTCCGGCGGCTATATCACCATGACCCGCCGCATTTTGGCGCGCGCCGGGATCAAAATGCGCAGGGGCGGCCCGGCGGATCGCCCGTACTTTGTTATTTCAGGCCGCCAGAAATTCAAGGGTTTAAAGGATTTTCCTGTGCCGTCCGATTACGGGCTGGCGGCTTTTTTGCTGAGTGCGGCCTTGCTTGTGTCCTCGAAGGTTGTCCTTAAGGGAAATCTCGAGGGCGGTTGGCCCCAGTCCGACGGGCATATCATCGACTTTTTAAGGAAAATGGGCGGCCGTTTCACCGGTACCGCCCATTCTATGATCGTCAGGGGACCATCTTCCTTAAAAGGGGGCACCTTCAACCTGAAAGATTGTCCTGACCTTGTTCCGGTCATGGCGGTCTTAGGCCTGTTCGCCCGTGGCCGCACAAAACTCACAGGCATAGGCCATGCCCGCCTCAAGGAATCGGACCGCTTAAGCGATCTGCGCAGGGAATTGTTGAAAGTGGGAGCCAAGGTATCGGAAACCAAGGACACCCTGGTCATTGACCCTAAGGCCTCGTATAAGGGGGGCCAAGTCCTCGACCCTCATCACGATCATCGGCTGGCCATGGCGTTTACGGTGCTGGGTTTGAAGATCGGCTGCAAGGTCAAGGACATACAGTCCTGCGCGAAATCCTATCCCGCTTTTGTACGTGATATGAAACATTTGATGGTGTTTTCGTAGGGGTTCGATTCATCGAACCCATTATGCGGGCGCGATAAATCGCGCCCCTACATCGCAAAATTTAGGTTGACGCCGCAGGTGTATTCGTATAATATCTGACATCAATATGTTCCAGAAGATCCAAAAATTCATCCGCGTCATTTCCGACCATGTTTTAGGCCTTTTTTCCAAAGACATGGGCATTGACTTGGGGACGGCCACGACCCTTGTGTATGTCAAAGGGGAAGGCGTGGTTTTGTGTGAGCCGTCGGTGGTGGCCATCGAAAAGGACACCAACCGCGTGATCGCCGTCGGCGAAGAAGCCAAAAGGATGCTCGGCCGCACGCCGGGCAGTATTGTCGCCATCCGTCCCATGAAAGACGGCGTCATTTCCGATTTTGAAGTGACGGAGGCGATGCTCAAATATTTTATCCGCAAGGTCCAGCCCAGCAAATTTTTGTTCCGTCCGACCATCGTCATCGCCATCCCTTCAGGCATTACCGAGGTGGAAAAGCGCGCGGTCATTGATTCCGCCGAACACGCGGGCGCGCGGCACGTCATCCTCATCGAGGAGCCAAAGGCCGCGGCCATCGGCGTGGGCCTGCCCGTGCATGAGCCGGCCGGCAACATGATCATCGACATCGGCGGCGGGACCACGGAATTCGCGGTCATTTCTCTGGGTGGTCTGGTCTATGCCAAATCCATCCGCATTGCCGGCGATGAGATGGACGTGGCCATCATTGAATATTTGAGGAAGACCTATAATTTGATGATCGGCGAACGCACGGCGGAGGAAATCAAAATTCGCATCGGCTCGGCCTATCCTCTGGAAGAGGAATTGAACATGGACGTGCGCGGCCGCGACCTGATCGCCGGCCTGCCCAAGACCATCAACGTCACTTCCGTCGAGATCCGCGAAGCCCTGCAGGACCCTGTGCAGACGATCGTGGATGCTTCCAAGTCCACGCTGGAACACACCCCGCCCGAATTGGCCGCGGATTTGATCGACCGGGGCATCGTCATGGCCGGAGGCGGTTCTTTGCTGCGCGGCCTGGACAAGCGCATCGCCGAGGAAACCGGCCTGCCTGTGCATGTCGCGGATGACCCCTTGACCGCGGTGGTGTTGGGGACCGGCGCTACGCTCGACATGCCCCCGGCCATGCGCCGCCGATTTACGGCCCATACAAAATTAGATTTTTAATGTGCTTCGCAAACACCGCAAAACAGCCGCCTATCTTGCCGTTTTTATCATCCCGTTTTTGATCGTATTATTTAAACCGAGATCTCCCAATGCCCTTGCCCTTTTGGACGCCGGCGCTGGCCCAGCGGGGTTCTTTAAGTCCGCGGCCCAAGAGTTCAAAAAGTTCGTTTTTTACCGCGACACGTATGACGCCTACCTTTTTTTAAAGAAACAAAATGACGTTTTAAAAGCCGATGCCGTGACCTTGCGTGAAGCGCTGGCCAAGGCCGACATGTCGGCGGACATTGCGCGGTTCAGGCGCGGTCAGAATTACCCGTCCCTGGTCGCTGATGTTGTCGGCCGCGACCCTTCCAGCTGGAACGCGTCCTTGGTTTTGGACAAGGGCTCGTCGGAGGGCGTGAAAATCGGCATGCCGGTCGTCAGTCCTCTGGGTGTCGTGGGCCGCATTGCCGAGGTGGGGCATAACACAAGCAAGGTCATTTTATTGGCTGATCCCAATTTTGCGGTGGCGGGTCTGGTGGCCCGTTCGCGGGAAAGCGGGTTGGTGACAGGGACCCTGCAGGGTTCCTGCCGTCTGGAATATTTGACGGACAATGCCGACGTGAAAGTGGGAGATCGGGTGGTGACGTCGAAATTAAGTTCCGGTTTTCCCGACGGCATCCTCATCGGCCGCGTCGTGGACGTGCAGGCCGGTAACAGCCGTCGCTCGGTGGAATGCCTCGTCGAACCATCGGTCGACCTTTCGCAGTTGGAACAGGTCGTCATCATCAAAAGATAAGATAAAGGTAGCACCTGCCTTCTCAAAAGAAGGCAGGTGCTACCTATTACCTATGAACGCCATCGAGATCCATGGTTTGGTCAAGACCTACCGCAACGGCACAAAGGCGCTCAAAGGGGTCGACCTCACCATAGGTGAGGGCGATTTTTTCGCCTTGCTGGGCGCCAATGGTGCCGGCAAGACAACACTCATCGGTATCCTCACGGGTCTGGTCAATAAAACCGCGGGTACGGTCAAGGTGTTCGGCTGCGACATTGACAAGGATTTCGCCGGGGCCAAGCGCATGCTCGGGGTGGTGCCGCAGGAATTTAATTTTAACATGTTCGAAAATGTCCAGGATATCATCGTCAACCAGGCCGGGTATTTCGGCGTGCCGTCCAAGACGGCGATCAGGGACGCCGAGGGTATTTTAAAGATGGTGGGCCTGTGGAAGAAGCGCTGTGCCATGGCCCGCACGCTGTCCGGCGGCATGAAGCGCCGGCTGATGATCGCCCGCGCGCTCATTCATCACCCGAAGGCCCTCATCCTCGACGAACCGACGGCCGGGGTGGATGTGGAACTGCGCTTGGGGATGTGGGATTATTTGCGCCAAATTAACAGCCATGGAACAACCATCCTGTTGACCACGCATTATCTCGAAGAGGTCGAGCAGATGTGCCGCAACGCGGCCATCATCAAGGACGGACAGATCGTGCGCAATGACGCGGTCCCCAATTTGTTGCCTTTGGAAAAATTATTTTTGGAAATTATAAAAACGTAGGGGTTCGATTTATCGAACCCTTATGGATGAGGGCGCAATAAATTGCGCCCCTACAATTAAATATGTTATACACCGATACCGTCGCCTTAAAAACCATCGTCCGCAAGGAAGTCACGCGTATTTTGCGCATCTGGACGCAGACGCTTTTGCCGCCTTTGATCACGCAGACGCTGTATTTTTTGATCTTCGGCAAGTTCATCGGTGCGCAGATCGCCTCCATCCAGGGTGTCACCTATATGTCTTTTATCGTGCCGGGGCTGGTGATGATGGCGGTCATCGGCAGTTCCTACGGCAATGTGGTCAGTTCCTTTTTCGGGGCCAAGTTCCAACGCAGTATTGAAGAGATCCTCGTTTCCCCCGCGCCCAACTGGGTCATTTTGGCCGGTTATGTTATGGGAGGGGTTGTCCGGGGGGCGGTGGTCGGTGCCTTGGTCTTCGGCATCTCCTGTTTCTTCACCCACCCGGTGATCCACAACATCTGGGCCGTGCTTTTCTTTATGACCGTCACTGCCATGCTGTTTTCATTGGGCGCGTTCATCAACGGCATTTTCGCCCGTAATTTCGACGAAGTGGTCTTTTTTCAGAATTTCATCCTGACCCCGCTCATGTATCTCGGGGGCGTGTTTTATTCCATCCATAGTTTGCCGTTGTTTTGGCAGAAAGCGTCTTTGTTCAACCCGCTGGTCTACATGATCAACGGGTTCCGTTACGGGTTTTACGGGTTTAGCGATGTGCATTTGGCGGTGTGTGTGGCCATTCTTGTGGTCCTGACCGTTGCGTTGACCGCGTTGAGCCTGTGGCTTTTGAAGAAGGGCATCGGGATTAAAAATTAACGTAGGGGTTCGATTTATCGAACCCTTATGAATGAGGGCGCGATCAATCGCGCCCCTACACAAGGGGGGTAACATGCGTATATTCATTCGTTTATTGGTTTTTGTTGTTGGGATTGTTCTGGCGGGGCACACATGGGCTGCCGATACCTATACCATCGATACGGCCCATTCAACCATGGGCTTTTCGGTCAGGCATATGATGGTTTCCACGGTCATCGGCGCTTTTGATGATTATCAGGGTGCGATCACCTATGACCCGGCTGATCCGGCCGCGTTTAAGGCCGATGTCACCATCCAGGCCAAAAGCATTGACACCAAGGTGACCAAGCGCGATGACCATTTGCGCAGCGTGGAGTTTTTTGACGTTGAAAAGCACCCGGCCCTCACCTTCACAGCCACGAAACTGGACAAACAGGACGGCCGGACGGTTTTGACCGGCGATTTGACCATGAAAGGCGTTACCAAGGAAGTTTCCATCCCGGTCACGATCTCCGGTCCGGTCCAGGGCACGACTATCGGCCTAAGCGGTTCTTTTACCCTCAACCGTCAGGATTACGGCATTAACTGGAACAAAGCCCTGGATAACGGTGGTTTGGCTGTCAGCGATGAAGTCAAAGTAGACATCAATATAGAAGCGCACAAGCAATAACCGTGTCATTCCCGAATGCTTCTGTCGGGAATCCAGAAATGGCGTGTCTGGGCCCCCGATAAAGGCATTCGGGGGTGACAACCCCCCATTTTCCCCCAGAAACCGCTTTCTAAAAAATTCTTGTTTGGGCTTGCCAAGGTTTTCGCAGGTGATATATTTAATAGTAGGGGTTCGATTCATCGAACCCTTATGAATGAGGGCGCGATAAATCGCGCCCCAACACGCGAATGACGCGTCCCGATACTGTCATGACAGTATCGGGATGATTTCATAGATAAAAAGGCGTCAAAACCGAAAGGAGGGTCACATGATTACGCTAAACTACATCATGGATCCACTTAGAGAAGTAGGCAGTATGGTTTTGGGCGTTACCCCAACGGTTTTTTGGGTGTTGGTCGTGCTGGTGGTCGGTACTTTGCTGGCGCGTACGCTCGGTGCGGTGGTGGCCGACGTGATCAAACGCATCCAGATCGACAAAATCAGCAATACCATCGGTCTGGCCGGTGCTTTGGATGCCGGCGGGATCAAGCGTCCCATCAGCGAGCTCATAGGCACCGTTATTTCCTGGGTGCTGACGGTCACGACGTTCGTGGTCGCCCTCAAGCTGGTAGGGATCGCGGTCCTCGGTGAAGCGACCAGTTCCGTTATGGCCTATTTGCCCGGGCTTTTGTCCGGCATCGTGGCTTTGACGGTCGCCATCATCATTGCGCATATCATCGCCGCGTTCATTAAGGTTGTTGCGGTCAATACCGATATGCCGAAACCCGAATTAATGGCCACCTTCACCAAATGGGCGATCGTATTAACAGGGTTTGTCGCCTTTATGGAAAAAGTGGGCCTCGGGTTTTTGCTGACCGGAACGCCGTTCACGTTGATCATCGCCGCGCTGGCCCTGGCCTTAGGTTTGTCCTTCGGTCTTGGCGGTCGCGAGCATGCGTCCCGTTATCTGGACAAGATCTTGAAGTAAGGCGTTTGGGTAGGGCGGCATCCGCACACCCCGTAGATCCGTAGAGGCCGCAAGCCCCCACGGGTCTACGGGGTCTTCTATTGATATCAAAAATAAATTTTGATGTTTAACCAAATTATTTCTTGACATTAGAAAATAATTTGGTATCATTATTGAGTATTCATCAAGGATTTCCCCAATCCTTAAAGTAGTTTCTTCCCATCCCCGTTCATGGGTTCTCCATGGATACGCTGTTGACCGCCGGCCAGTACGCCGGACTCATCACCGATTATCTTTTCCTTAGGACCCCCTTAGGCGTCGCGGCTTTTACCGCGGGATTTTTATTGTCCCTCTGGTATTCGGCCAAATCCGCCAATTTTAGCCGTTTTTTCATTTTTGCTTTTCTTTCCCTCAGCGTACTTTCTCTAATAATAGTCCCCCGCAGACAAGAAGACAGGGCGCCGGTGCTTTTTGTTTTCGCCTCGGACGCGGCAGATGCCGTGTTCAAAGGGGTGGTCTTATCAGAGAACCCCTTCGCCCCGCACCGCTTGTCCTTCCAAATGCGCGCTTTTATCCGGCAGGGGATCCAAGACCCCGTGCTCAAAGGCCGTTTATCCGAATTCATCCACGCCCACTTTTTGCCTGTTTTGGGCATGACCGGCCTTCGCGCGTGGCCAGGTGATCCGCAGGTGGTTGATCACTATTCCCCACAGGCCAAAACAGAGTGGAGAGGATTAAGTCAGGGCCTGCTTAGAATTCTCAACAGCGCCGCAAGCCCATGGCCTGCCGCGCGGGAATACCTGGCACAATGGACGAGAATTCCGGATAGGGACTTAGACAGCCAAGCCCTCCAGTCTCTTGTTCAACGGGAAATCCTTTCACCCCTTCAGGGGGATCCCTTTTGGCGGGCCTGCGGCTGGGTTTTCGTTCTCTTCCCTTATATGTACAGGATTGCCGATGCTTCCTTAGGCATCGTTTTTCCTCTCACCCTCTTGGCCTTGCTGGCTACCTGCGACTTTTCTTTTTTGACGGCTTACGCCCGCAACTTTATTTGGATCAAATCATGGGTTTTGGGCGGGGCCTTATGCCATTTTGCGTCGTTGGCCTTGGTCCCGCCTGCCCCGCCTATGGCGGGGCCTGCGGCGGGGTCGGCGGCTTGGTTTTGGGAATACCCCGTCTATGCCGCTTTCGGCGCGTTGCTGTTGTGTTTTATGCCTTTAATGACTTTTTTTCTAACCCGTCTTCCCATGGAAAGGAGAATGACATGAACCAGAGGGTCTTAACGTTCACTTTATTTTTTACGGCCTTATGCCTGCCCGGCCTGGCTTTGGCGCAGGCGCAAGGAGGAGACCCGGTGTCCGTGGTCAGTGATTTTTCAACACAGGCCATTGCCATCCTCAAAGGCCCCATCGCCAAGACCCTGGCGGCATTGGTTTTGCTGGCCGGCGTCGGCGGTCTTTTACGCGGACGGCATAAACTCGCGCTTTCATGCGGGGCCGCCTTCGTCATTCTTTTATTTTTGCCCATTCTTCTGGAGCAGGTAGCCAATGGTCACTAAATGTCCGCGGACCCTGGACAAGCCGGTTTTATTGTTCGGCCTTGAGCCCGAAGATCTCGGGCTTCTGTCCTTGGCTGTCGGGGTCTTGAGTTTGTTTTTAGGCCCCATGGTCCCCGGCGTGCTCGGTTTTGCCGGCTGGTTCCTGCTTGCCCGTTTCAAAAAGGGGAAACCATCGGGATATGTTTTGCATCGTTTATACGCGTTGGGGTTTGATCTGCCCGGCCTGTTGCCTTCGCCGTCAAAAATAAAAAATTATTCCATCTGGAGTAAAAATAATGGAAGGTATGAAGTCAAAAAGTTCACTGTTCGTTGAACGCTGGGCCGGCGCTGAACAGAACAACATGAAATTGGGATACGCGGTCGTGGCCTTGTCCGTCGTGTGCCTGGTTTTGGCCATGGTCGCGGGTTGTTCTGTTTTAAAACCCCGGTCAGTTTATTGTGTGCCCGGCGTGGCCCAGACGGGCCTGGCTGTCGCCCCGGCTTCTGGGTCAATGATTGCTAATGTTTTTGCGGTGTCCTGGCTGTTGAACTGGACGAATTTCACGCCTGCCACGGTCGAGGATGCCTATGCCCGTGCCCGCAGATTCATGTCACCCGTCCTGTTGTCCAAGACCCATATCAGTTTGGAAAAAGACATGGAAGAGGTCAAAAAGAACAATATCTCATCGTTATTTTCTTTGAGCCAGGATCCTGTGGTCGAAACGGACAAAAACGGTTTTTGCGTCACTGTCCGTGGTCAAAAAGGGGTCTATGTGGGCAAAGAAGAGATCAAGGTCCAGCAGGTCGTTTATCGTTTGCGGCTGCGTCCAGTCAACCCCACGGATGGGAACCCCTACGGGATGATGGTGGACCGCATCGATCAGGAGGAGGGAGCATGAATTCGGGGGTGACAATCCTGTTGATTTGTGTTTTTGCCGTCGGAACAGTATTTGCTAAGGATATTCCCGAACAAGAGCCAAGCACCACGGTCCATGTGGCCGTCGGCAAGGTGAGTGAAGTGTTTTTCCCAGGGAAGATCGCCAAGGTTGTCAAGGGCGGCGCGTCGGATTCCGTGCTCATCGAGGTTTTGGACCAGTCGTTGTATCTTTTACCCAAGTCAAATGCACCGGCGGACATTTTTGTCACCACGGTCTCCGGACGCTCCTATCCGTTGACCCTGACCGTAGCACCCCAACACGATATCAAGGTTGAGATCGGCGGGGGTTCTGTCGGCGGCATCAGTCCAGGCGCCAGTCATGATGTGATGGATGTGATGAAAGATATCTTATCCGGGCATGAACCGCCGGGGTCAACGGCGCTTAAGGTCAAGCGCGCTGACATCCTTTTTAAGGACAGTAAAATCCGGCTGTATATGCGTTCCGGCTATGATCTGCCGGCATTGACGGCTTATATTTTAGAAGCCAGGAATCTGACGGACAACAGCGTCATTGTCCCTATTGAGCAGGTGACTTTTCCTCGTTTATTAGCGATCACATCGGATAGGGACATGATCGCACCCAAAGGCCGGGAAGGGGACAGCACGGCCGTTTATTTGGTGGTTGGAGAATAATATGAACATTGAACAGGTCAAAACAAAGATCCGCCAGCACCCCATGGCTGCTTATCCTTTGATTGGTTTAGCCGTCTTGGGGTTTTTCGGTTTCATCATGACATCAGGGAAACAAAAGCCGGCTGCCGGCCCAAAAACGCAGGCAACAGAGGGTAAGAATATCGGTTTGTCCGTCGGCGGTATTGACCAGAAGGCCTATCTTGTCCGTCTCGAGAAAAATTACTATGACTTTGAGGACCGCGTCAAAGCCATGGAGCAGGAGGTCAAGAGCATGAAATCCCTTGCCGATGAGATCAAAAGCGGCCAAAAGGACATGACCAAGACAGTGGCGAAATTAGACGGCCGGTTGACAACTAAAATGGAAGACCGATTGTCCGAGTTTCAAAATGAAATGGAAACCTCCAATCCGATGAACGCCGTTTCTGGCCAGGCATTGGACCTGTCCATCGCGGACATACAACCGGTCGTCCGCAAAAACCAGGACGCGGGTACTGTTTATTTGCCCGTGGGCAGTTTCTGCAAAGGTACGCTTTTGACCGGTGTTTACGCGGCTTCCGACGCGAATAATCCTTTGCCGGTGCTGATATCCTTGGACGAAGCGTTTCATGGCCCCAACCAGACGCGTATCCCCTTGAAGGGCGCCTTTGTTTTGGGCAAAGCTTTCGGTGACCTGGTGTCCGAGCGCGCGCTCATCCAGATCATCGCGATCTCATCCGTGTTGCCCAACGGGCAGGCGTTTGAAGAAGGCGCTGATCTGGGCTATGTCACCGATGCCCAGGGAGAACTGGGGATCAAAGGGCAGGTCATCCGCAACACCGGCCGGGCATTGGCTTTAAACTTTATGGGCGGCTTTGCCGCCGGAGGGGCCCAGGCATTGGCCGACGATGAGGTGACGACCGACAGGACCAGGTATGGAGGCGTCACCCGTAATGTCACGGGCGATACGGGCAAGAACGCTTTGTTTTCCGGTTTGGCCCAAAGTGCCGGTAAGATGGCGGAATATTACGGACAGCAGGCGCAGAATCTAGTGCCGGCCGTGCACGTCAAAAGCGGTACACAGGTTTATTTTATCGTCCAGAAAGGGGTAACAATTGATGGTTTACCGCGCGATCCTCACATACGCGTTGCTCATCTCGATTAGTGCCTGCGCGGCCGGTCCTCAAAGGCCTGTGTTGACGCCCCGCCTGACCATGATGGACATTTACGCCAACAGCGTCGGGGACAGCCAGAAAGAGATGGCCCGTACCGTGCAGGAAAACCTCAAAGAGCAAAAGACATTCGGTTACGTTAAACCCTATATTCCTGTGATGACCTCTCCTGTGGTGCGTAAGGTCTGGGTACCGGACCACAGGTCTGATGAGGACGGCGGTGTCTTGGTGGCCGGCCATTGGGTTTATGTCATGGTCCAGCCCCCGCGCTGGTTCATCCAGGAAGAAACCAAAAACGTGGACGTGCCTGTGATCATCCCGTCAGTACCGGTTCAAAAACAGGAAAGGCCGTGATATGGCGCTTCGATTAAAACAGATGGAAGCTTTGTTTGATGAAGGGTACTGTCTCACCGATCTGCTGCCGTATATCGAATATACCGATGGTGTTTTTGTATTGGCCGACGGCGGTCTAGGCAAGGTATGGCATATTGATCCATGGGAAACCGAAGGCAGGGGTCAGGAATTTTTGTCCTTGCTCGCGGGCCATTTGGAAAACCTTTTGACCCGTATTCCGACGGAAAAATTGGCCTGCCAGATGATCTTGAAAAAGACAGATGTCTTTTTTACCCTGCGCTATTTTCCCCGCTGGCGTCATCCTCAACAGATGGCATCGCATCAGGAGGATTTTAAGAAATATATATCGCTCATCGAGGGAGTGTTTCAATCGGCCGGTATTGAATATCACCCGGTGGACGGCGAAGCCATGGCCCAATGGCTGTACGGAATATTGAATCCTAAACGCAGGCAGTCTACCCCCAAGGTCATTTTAGACGAGGGAAATCCCATCCGGGACCAGATCATTTTTTCTTCCCCCCAGGCGGCGCCCCAAGATTTTGTCTGCGAGGGTATCCACATGAGGGTTGTCACTTTAAAGGAATTGCCTTCTGCAACGGTATGCGGCATGTTCAGCCGCGAGTTTCATGACGGCAATCCGTTTTGCCTTTTGGATGCGGCGCCGGATCTGATGATCGTTGTTAATTTTACGGTCCCTCCTTTGGCCGAAACGCTGTCGCGTTTGCAAATGCAAAAAAGTTTCGCGTTCATGCACCAGGAAAATTGGCTGGGGGACAAAAGCGTTGAGGCCGTGGAAAAGAAGAAAGAGTTGGATGAAACCATCGCGGAAATGTTCAAGGGGGCCGGAAAGATCGTTTATGGACGGTGGCATTTCATTGTCCGGGACGAGGATCCTGCGGCTTGCGAAGCTTTTGCGGACGCCGTTATCAATGGCCTGAACCGTTTTAACTGCGAAGGGGTCAAGGAGGACTTGATAGGCTCATCGCTGTTTTTGACGTGCTTGCCTTTGAATTTCGACCCTTATTACGAAAAATTTATTCGCCGTGCCAAACGGGTGGCCTCGGCCAATGCCAGCCACATGCTGCCTTTATATGGCGCTTTTCGCGGTACACAAACGGCGGCGCAGATCTATTTGAACCGCCGGGGAGTAAAAGTCAATGTGGATTTTTTTGATTCCAATACCAACCCCCACGCCATGGTCATCGGCGCTTCCGGCTCGGGGAAAAGTTTTTTCATGAACGATTTTATTTTACAAAATGAACGTTTGGACGCGCACTTTTTTGTTTTGGACAAAGGGGACTCTTATAAAAAACTTTGTACGATCCTGGGTGGGCAATATATGGCGTTCGATTTGAATGCGCCCGTGACCATCAATCCTTTTGCCAATCAGCCGACGCCGGAGAATCTGTCATTTCTGCTTTCCTTATTGTCTCAAATGGCCTCCGGCGGCGACGAGCGCGACCGGCTCAACAGGGAAGAAGAAGGCCTTTTGCACCGGGCGGTCTTAAAGGCCTATGAAAAACAGAACGCAGGGGCAGGCCCCTGCGCCCGCCCGGAAATCACCTTGTCCGATGTCGTTGCCGTGCTCAATAACAGCGCATTTAATGATGAATTCGGCATCAATTCTTTAATGGGCCCCACGCTGGCTTTGCGGTTGACCCCATTCACCCGTAAGGGACCCTATGGGGTTTTCTTTGACGGTCCGAATCGATTTTTCATCAAAAGCCGCTTTGTCGTTTTTGAACTGGCCAATTTGAGCGCTTATCCCGACCTGCAATTGGCGGTTTTATTGAACCTCATGTTCTTTATGACCAATTTCGTCTGCGCCGCTGACATGCGTCCCAAACGTAAATACCTTTTGATCGACGAAGCGTGGTCTCTGCTCAAGGTCAAGAATACGGCGGATTTTATCGCCAACGCGTTTAAGACATTCCGCAAATACCGCTGTTCGGTGGTGGCCATCACCCAGGAAGTCGCCGACCTGACCCGCCAGGAAAGCGGCATGGCCGTTATTGCCAATACGGCCAATAAGATTTTTCTCAAGCAGGAGCAGGCCGTGGTCGATCTTCTCAAAGATAAATTGTCTTTTGATGAGGCGACCATTCAATTGTTAAAGACCGTCACAACCGTGAAAGGAAAATTTTCCGAAGGGCTGGTCATGACCGATGCTTGCAAAGGCGTTATCCGTCTGGTGCCGGACCCATTCTTATACTGGGTCGCGAACTCCGAACCCAAAAATAATGACTATCTTTTTAAGAAAGCCGGATTATGTAACGGTAATTTTATCGAGGCCGTAAACTTGTGTGCCAAGGAGCATCCTTATGGAATTCAATAAGATGTTTTCCCTCCCCCTTGTGATTTTATTCTGTTCCGGCTGTGCGACGATGTCCCCTGAACAAAAAGGCGTTTATGAACAGGGTTACCGGGCCGGCGTAGGAGAACAAATGCGTCACATCGCCGCCAGTTTCCAGGGTGGTAATTTTCCTTATTATCATTGGACGCAGCCCATGGTCCA
>JACPXN010000104.1 GCA_016196515.1 Candidatus Omnitrophota bacterium
CAGATCGTCAGGGATCTGGGATTTTTTATCCCCCAGGGTCAAAACTGGCATCGAGATCTGCTGGATATGGCATCGCAGCATAAGATCATCACGCAATCATTAAGGAAGTCTTTGAATCAGTATTTGGCTTTCCGTCATTTTTTCAGCCACGCGTACGCTTTCGATCTCGATCCAGATAGAATTGCGCCCCTTGTTCGATCCGTACATAAGATTTTTAAATGTTTTGAGAAGAATATTCAGAAATACAGGAGTAGCAAATAGTATATTCACTTTACATTTAAAAACCGTCTCGTTATAATGCGCACCTTATGAAAAAGTTAAAATTGGGTCTTCCCAAAGGCAGTTTGCAGGACGCCACCGTCGCGCTGTTCGCAAAAGCCGGCTTTAAGGTGGTTGTGTCCACGCGTTCCTATTTTCCCCGCATCGACGATCCCGAGATCGATCCCGTGCTTTTGCGCGCCCAGGAAATGTCCCGCTACGTCGAAGACGAGACCCTGGATTGCGGCATCACCGGCAACGACTGGATTTTGGAGAACAACTCCGACGTGACGCGCCTTTGTGAACTTCTCTACGCCAAACAGACCGCCAATAAGGTGCGCTGGGTCCTGGCTGTGCCCGAGGACTCAAAGATCAAGACCATCAAAGATCTGGAAGGTAAAAAGATCGCCACGGAAGTGGTCAATGTGACCAAGCAGTATCTGGCCAAACACAAGATCAAAGCCGACGTGGAATTTTCCTGGGGCGCCACCGAGGCCAAGGTGGCCACGGGCTTAGTCGATGCTATCGTCGAATTGACCGAGACCGGCTCGTCGCTGCGCGCCAATAAACTGCGCATCGTCGACACCTTGTGCGAATCCACGACCCAGTTCATCGCCAGCAAAAAGGCCGCCCAAGACCCCTGGAAGAAAAAGAAAATGGAGCAGGTCATCATGCTTTTGCGGGGGGCCCTGGCCGCCAATAATATGGTGGGCTTAAAGATGAATCTGCGCAAAAAGGACCTCGATAAGGTGTTGAAGATCCTGACCTCTTTGCGCAACCCCACCATTGCGCCTTTGGCCATGGACAATTGGGTGGCTTTGGAAACGGTCATCGACGAGGGGACCGTGCGTTCCATCATCCCTCAACTCAAAGAAGCCGGCGCCGAGGGGATCATCGAGTATTCTTTGAATAAATTGATTTATTAACGTAGTAGGGGCGCCATTAATGGCGCCCCTACAATGATTAAGGAACAACATGCCTTGCGGAAGAAAAAGAAAACGCATCAAGATCCGCACGCACAAGCGCAAGAAATTGCGCAAGGCGCTGCGTCACTTGAAGAAGCGTGCCACCCGCTAAGGGGGGTCGTATGGATCGGTTATGTACGCGGTGGGCGGCTGTTTTGGCTGTCCTTATTCTGTGTTCTTTGGACGCGGGGAGATCCGTTTTTTCCGCCGCCGGTCCCGTCGTTGACGTCCGCGCCAAGGCCCTGGCCCATTACATCATGGGTGTGTCCGCCGACCTTAACGGCATGGCCGGCGAGTCCGTTAAAGAATACGAACAAAGCGCCGCTCTCAACGGCCAGGAACCCTTGCCTCATCTGCGTCTGGCCGCCTATTACGCGCGCCTTGGTCTTCTGGACAAGGCCGTGGCCCAGTTGAAAACCGTTGTCCGCCTCGACCCCAAAGGGCCCCAGGCCCATTATCTGTTGGCCATGGTGTATTCCTCGCAGAACAAGTTTGACCTTGCCGCGGGGGAATACGAACTGATCCTCAAATCAGCGTCGGTGGATAATCCCGAGAATACCGAGATCTACCTGTACCTGGCGCAATTGTATTCTTCCCAGCGCAAATTTAACGAAGCCATTGCCCAGTTCAATAAGATCTTGGAAGTCCAGCCGGACAATGTTTCGGTTTATTATCTTTTGGGGTCGACCTATCTGGAGACCGGTGAAAGGGCCAAGGCCAAAGACGCCTTCAAAAAAGTGCTGGCCCTTCAGCCCGATCACGACGGGGCATTGAATTCGCTGGGATATATTTATGCCGAGGACGGCATGAATCTCGACGAGGCCTTGAAGATGGCGCGCCGGGCCGTGGGCCTCGACCCTTCCAACGGCGCTTATTACGATACGCTCGGCTGGGTGCTGTACAAAAAAGGGATGAACGCCGAGGCGCTCATGGCTTTGCAGAAAGCAGAGGCCTATATCCAGGACCCGGTGCTGTACGATCACATGGGCGATGCGTATAAAGCCGCGAAGGAATTCACCCTTGCCCGCAAATTTTGGCACAAATCTTTGGACATGAAACCCGGTCAGGCAGAGGTTTCCCGCAAACTCGAAGAACTCGAGAAAATCCACGCCCTTAACGGAACTCCCTAGTGCCTTCCATCACGCTTTTGGCACCGGCAAAATTGAACCTTGTTCTGGACGTTTTGGGCAAACGCCCCGACGGCTTCCATGAACTGCGCACGGTGTTCGAGCGCATTGGCCTGTGTGATACCATCACCTTGACGGCCAACCCCCATGGTCCTATCCGTGTGACCTGCGACCACCCCCATGTTCCCAAGGGCCCCAGGAACCTGGCCTTCCGGGCTGCCCGGCAAATACAGCAGGAATACGGCGTCCGCCAGGGGGTGGACATCCGCATTGTCAAGCGCATTCCCGTGGCCGCGGGCCTGGCCGGCGGGTCCAGCAATGCCGCGGCTGTTTTGATGGGGGTAAACCGGTTGTGGCGGTTACATTTAAGTCAAAAACGTTTGGCCCGGCACGCCGTCCGTTTGGGCAGCGACGTGGCCTTTTTTATGTACGATACGCCTTTCGCCTTAGGCACGGGGCGGGGGGAGAAAATCCGGCCTTTAAGAGCGAGGACTAAATTGTGGCATGTGCTTGTTACGCCTAAGGTTAAAATGTATACCAAGGAGGTGTTCGCCCGCCTCACCCGGAAGGCCAAGAGTTTGAAGTTGACAAAAAAAAGGGATAATGTTAATATTTGTCTTCCTTATTTAAGGAAGGGCGATTTTCAGGGCCTTGGGGCGGTTTTGTCCAATGACCTTGAGCCTTCCATTTTGTCTTTAAGGCCGGATCTGGTCCGCTTAAAAAAGAAATTGTCCGACGCCGGGGCTGCCGGTGTCTGTTTTTCCGGCAGCGGTCCGTCGGTTTTCGCCCTGGCGTCCGGCCGGGCGCAGGCCGAGTCGATCAAAGACGGGTTCGATAAGCGTTTCACGCAGGTTTTCGTCGTACCGACGCTGTGATCGGGCGCGCCGGTTGTCAAGGATCGACTGCCCGGTGGTGTAATGGCAGCACCCGAGAATTTGGATCTCGTTGTCCAGGTTCGAATCCTGGCTGGGCAATGTATTTTAGATTTTGTTCCTTGTAGGGATTCGAACCTGAAGGGGGTGTGGGGGAAATCTTCCCCCACGCTTTCGGGGTGACAGCGAGGAGCGTAGCGACGAGCGCCAGAGGGGCAGAGCCCCTATGGGGAGCCCGAAGCGAAGCGGAGGGCGACAGGTTCTAGCGAGCCCGAAGGGCGAGCGGAATCCTGGCTGGGCAACCACTTAATTTTATGCCGGTCATCTCAAGGTTTTACGGAATAGTGATTTTGATGTTCTTTCAGGACCATCATCCGCCGCATTTTCATGCGAAATATGAAGGACAATTGGCGGTATATGGCATCAAAGACTGTCGGCTATTGGCGGGCAAATTGCCTCCGAGAGCAACAAGATTAATTAAAGAATGGGTCAAACTGCACGGGAAAGAATTGATGGAAGATTGGCGCTTAGCCCAAAAAGAAGGCAAGTTAAGAACAATTGAGCCGCTCATATGAAAACAATCATCGCCAGAGAAATCATAGAAGCAAGGATCATCAAAGATTATGTGGTGGAATTAGTTTTTGATGATCTCAAAAAAGGTGTCGTCGACCTGCACAAATTTTTGGGCAAGGGCATATTTAAGGAACTTTTGGATAAAAAGAAGTTCCACCAAATGAAGGTCGACGCTGAATTGGGGACGATCTGTTGGCCCAATGGCGCGGACATTGCGCCCGACACGCTTTATTTTGAGATAATTTAAATGCAGGACGCTCGCGCGATCATTTTAGCCGCCGGAAAAGGGACCCGGATGAGATCCGATGTCCCCAAGGTCTTGCATCCCATTGCCGGACGTCCGGTTATCGCTTACGTTCTGGACATTGTCCGTTCTTTGAAAACCTTTGTTGTCGTCGGGCACGGGAGCCAAAAGGTCCGGGCCGCTTTAGGCGACGGACTGACCTATGTTGTGCAGGACCGGCTTTTGGGAACGGCGGATGCCCTGCGCCGCGTGGCGCCGCTGTTCAGGGGGTTTCGCGGGCACGTGCTTGTTTTGTGCGGGGACACGCCGCTTCTGGAAAAACAGACGGTGCGGCGTCTGCTGGCCGAACACCGCCGCAGCCGGGCCGATGCCACGGTCCTGACCGCCCATATCCATGATCCGCGCGGGTATGGCCGCATCGTCCGCGATGTCAGCGGTCATATCATCGCCATCCGTGAACAAAAAGACGCCAGCCCCCGGGAAGCGCAGATCACGGAGATCAACGTCGGGGCGTATTGTTTTCAGGCGCAAAAAATTTTTGATGTGTTAAAGCGGGTCAAATGGAACGCCCGCAAAAAAGAGTTTTATCTGACGGATGCCATCGAGGTTTTGTGGACGCGGGGCGGCCGCGTGGGAACCGTCCTTGCCGAGGATGCTTCATCGGCCTTTGGGATCAACACACGCGCGGACCTGGCCAGGGCCGAAAGGGTCATCCGGACGCGCATTTTGCGCAAACTGATGCTGGCTGGCGTGACGATCGTGGACCCGGCCACCACCTATGTGGAAACCGGTGTCAGGATCGGGCAAGACACGGTGATCTATCCGTGCACCGTTGTCCACCGTGATGTCACCATCGGGACAAATTGCCGCATCGGGCCTTTTGCCCGTTTGCGTCCCGGCACGCGCGTGGGCGACCATGTGGAGATCGGCAATTTCACGGAAGTGTCGCGCAGCCGTGTGGGCAAAAATACGTTCATGAAACATTTTTCTTTTCTGGGTGATGCGACCCTCGGGGCCGATGTCAATATCGGCGCGGGAACGGTGACGGCAAATTTCGACGGCAGGGCCAAGAACAGGACAACAATATCTGACGGTGCGCTCATCGGTTCGGACGCGGTTTTAGTGGCGCCGGTCACCGTCGGCAAAAAAGCCGTTGTGGGCGCCGGTTCGGTCGTGACCAGGGGCAAAAATATCCCGGCCGGGGCCGTGGCGTTCGGTGTCCCGGCGAGGATTATCAAGAAGTAGGGGCGGCCCCCTGTGGCCGCCCGAGATGGGCCGGCACAGGGGCCGGCCCGTACATAGAGGGAATATATGGCTCAATTAGCGGTGTTAGGCGGTAATGCCAATCCGGCATTGATCGCGGAGATCTGCGGGATCTTGAAGATCACGCAAACGAAGGTGCTGGTGGACCGTTTTTCCGAGGGCGAGATCCGCGTGCAGATCAAGGAGAACATCCGCGGCAGGGACGTTTTTATCGTCCAGCCGACATGCCCGCCGGTCAACGACAATATCATGGAATTGTTGATCCTCATCGACGCGGCCCGCAGGGCTTCCGCCGACAGGATCACCGCGGTGCTGCCGTATTACGGTTATGCCCGTCAGGACCGCAAGGACCAGCCGCGCGTGCCGATCACGGCGAAACTGGTGGCGAACATCATTGTCGCGGCCGGCGCCAACCGCGTGCTGACCATGGACCTGCATGCCAGCCAGCTGCAGGGGTTCTTCGATATTCCCGTCGACCATTTGTATGCCATCGACGTTCTTTCTAATTATTTCAAGGAGAAAAATTTGTGCGGGCAGGATTTTGTTGTTGTTTCTCCCGATGTCGGCGGGTTGAAAATGGCCCGGGCCTACGCGAAACGCCTGCACGCGGGCCTGGCCATCGTGGACAAGCGCCGCATGAGCCCGGACAAGACCGAAGTCATGCACATCCTCGGTGAGGTGGCCGGCAAGAACGTGGTCCTGGTCGACGATATTCTGGCCACGGCCAGTTCGATCATGGAAGGGGTGACGGCGCTGAAGGCCAACGGGGCCAAATTCATTTATGCGGCGGTGAGCCACGGCGTGCTCTCCGGCCCGGCGAAACAGCGCATCCGCGACTGCAAGGACTTGAAGGAAGTGATCATCACCAACAGCATTCCCCTGGCCGACGCCGGGAACAGTCCCAAGATCAAACAGCTTTCTGTCGCACCTTTATTGGCGGAAGCCATCGCGCGCACTCATAACGGGGAATCCATCAGCAGTTTGTTCGATGTTTGAAGAGGTCCGTCACTAAAAAAGGCAGGTCATTGATATGGAACAGGTCCAATTTGACGTTCAATTGAGAAAAAAGGCGGGTTCAGCCAATGCCCGCCGCATCCGTCGCGCGGAACTGATCCCGGCGGTGGTTTATGGGGGCGGTTTGAAACCCACCATGGTCCAGGCCGACCGCAAGATCTATAACCGTATCCACCGCCAGCATGCGGGGGAAAGCCTCATCTATCACCTCAATGTGGTCGAAGGCGACAAGAAGGTCGCGGATTTTCCGGCCATCATTAAAGATATCCAGCTGCACCCCGTCAGTGAAGAGGTCATCCACATCGATTTTAACCGCATTTCCCTCGACCAAGAGATCGAGGTCAATATCAAGGTCATCACCAAAGGCGAAGCCATCGGCATCAAGCGCGACGGCGGCACCCTCGACCATACCTTATGGGAACTGGATGTCATCTGTTTGCCGACCAACATCCCCCATCACTTTGAAGTGGACATCACGAATTTGGGCATTCACGACGCCATTCACGTGCGGGATGTGGTCCTGCCGCCGGGCGTGCGCACCAAGCATGACCCTGATGCGGTGGTCGTGTCGGTGGTTGGCTCCACCAAGGAAGCGGTGGTCGCGCCTACCGAAGAAGAGGCTGCTGGCGCCACAGAGCCAGAGGTTTTGAAAGAAAAGAAGAAGGAAGAGGGCGAGGAGCCGGCTCCTGCTGCCAAGAAGGAATAATTTTCATGCGGCTCATCGTCGGCCTCGGCAACCCCGAACCCCGTTACGTTCATACGCGGCACAATTTGGGATTTTTGTGCGTTCAGGCCCTGGCCGAAGGGCACGGCGGCCGCTGGCGCAAAGCCTCTTTCGCGCAGGCCCTGACCAGCCGTATTGTGCTCGACGCTGTTGAATGTTCTTTGATCTTGCCGCTGACCTACATGAACAATTCGGGGTTGGCGGTCAAACAGGCGGCCGCCAAAAGCGGCGTTGGACCCAAGGACATGCTCGTCGTTTATGACGACATGGACCTGGATTTCGGGGACATGCGTTTGCGCGCCGCGGGAAGTGCCGGCGGACATAACGGGGTCAGATCCGTTATTGAGCATCTTGGTTCCAGAAATTTTGCCCGTCTGCGTTTGGGCGTGAACAAGCCGAAGCCCGGCGTCGATCCGGTGGATCATGTGTTGTCAGATCTGACCGCGGCCGAGTTAAAGAAACTCCCGGACCTTATCAACAACGCCCTTTCCTGTGTGCGCGTCTGGGGGACCGAAGGGATCGAAAAAGCCATGAATCAGTTTAACCAAAGGAAGGTTTAATGAACAGGTACGAATTGGTTTACATCGTGGACGCCCACGCGCCGCAGGCCGCCAGGGACGAGATCACCAAACAGGTGACTGAGGCGGCTTCAAAATCCGACGTGAAGGTCATCAACTCCCAGGTCTGGCTGGAACGCCACCGGATGAGTTTTCCCATCAAAAAAGTGTGGGAAGGGACGTATTACCTTTTGAACATCGAGGCCCCGATGGCGGCCATCAACAAGATGCAGGCGTTCTTGAGGCTCAATGAGCAGATCTTGCGTTTCCTGGCCATCCGCCAGGAGAACAAAAGCGCGTGACGGCTGGAATAACTCTGATCCCGTCATCCCGAGGAACGAAGTGACGAGGGATCTATAAGGGAGACATGGCATGGCGAGTTTGAACAAAGTCCTTCTGATAGGCAATCTCACGAAAGACCCGGAATTGCGTTACACCCCCAACGGCACGGCCGTGACCAATTTGCGTTTGGCCGTCAACCGCAAGTTCAAGGACCGCACCGGCGAGTTGAAAGAAGACACGTGTTTCATCACGGTGACCGCCTGGGACAAACAGGCCGAGATCTGCAACCAGTATTTGCAAAAAGGAAGGGCGGTTTTTGTCGAGGGCATTCTGCAGTCCCGCTCCTGGGAGACCAGTGACAAGCAAAAGCGCAGCACCATCGACGTGCGCGCGGAGCGCATCCAGTTTTTAAGCGGCGCGCCCAAGTCAGCGGAAGGCGCCGCCGCCCCGCCTATCGGCGGGGCCGGCGGGACCAACCCCGCCATCGGCGGGGCCAAAGACACCAATG
>JACPXN010000005.1 GCA_016196515.1 Candidatus Omnitrophota bacterium
CAAGGCCTGCGGCTGGTTCATGCTTCCCATCATCGCAAAAACCCTCAAAAGCGACCCCTTTTTCAAGTCCTTCAACACCTGCCGCATCCTGCAATCCACCCTCGGCGACGATGCCGTGCTTTTGGGCGCGGCGCGTTTGCTGTTGACAGATATGTATAAATAGTGCATACTTATATGTATGAGAACAACATTAAACATCAACGAGGAAGTGTATAAAAAAGCGGTGGAGATGACCGGCGTCAGGGAAAAAACAGCCCTGGTCCATTTGGGCCTCAAAACCCTCATCGCCCGTGAGGCTGCCCGCCGCCTGGCCAAACTCGGCGGGAGCCAGAAACAGTTGAAACCCGTTCGCCGCCGCAGGTTTTAGCCATGATTTTGGTGGACACTTCGGTATGGATCTCTCATTTGCGTCGGCATAACCAACGGCTGGATGATCTTTTGGGTATTGAAATTATTTTTTGCCACCCATTGATCATCGGTGAGATGTCTTGTGGGAACCTCAAGGACCGGTCTTCGGTTTTGTCATTGCTTGAGGAACTGCCCGGTGCCCCTGTTGTGACACATCAGGAAGCGCTGGGTTTTATCGAACAGCGCCGGTTGATGGGGCTGGGCTTAAGCTTCATCGACGTTCATCTTTTGGCTTCCTGTCAAGTGGCCGGCCTTTCGATCTGGACGGAAGACAAACCCCTGCAAAGAGCCGCCCAACATTTAAGGCTTATGTATCATTGATTTTCCCCCGAAATACGAAGATCGTCCCCAACTGGCAATTCGCTAAAATACCGTATATGACCCTCTCCCTGACCCTCCCCCGTAAAGGGGCGTGGCCCCAACGGGGCTTTACGCCCACAAGGGGGAGGGAAACCGTAATATGCAACAGTTTTATTGAAGCACCCGTGGGTGCATACTATAATGAAGCCCATGCTCACGGACCACGACATTTATCTTTTTAAAGAGGGCAGCCATTTCAAACTCTACGAAAAATTAGGCGCCCATCCCATGGTTGTCGACGGAGTTGCCGGTACGCGCTTCGGCGTCTGGGCCCCCAACGCCAGGTCTGTTTCGGTCGTCGGGGACTTCAACGGCTGGGACCGCCGCGCGCATCCCTTAACGTCCCGCTGGGACTCGTCGTTTCCAACAGCGATTTTTACCAGGTTGAAAAACAGGACCCCTTCGCGTTCTTTAACGAGGCGCCGCCCAAAACCGCCTCGGTGGTCTGGGACCTGTCCTATGCATGGGGCGACAGTCCATGGATGGCCCAGCGCCATGCCCGCAACAGCCTCACTTCACCCATGTCCATTTATGAGATGCATCTGGGTTCCTGGAAACACGTCATCGAGGAAGGCAACCGTCCTTTTTCCTACCGCGAATTGGCCCGCCATCTGGTCCCTTACCTGAAAGACATGGGTTTCACCCATGTCGAATTTTTGCCCGTGATGGAACACCCGTTTTACGGGTCCTGGGGCTATCAGACGCTGGGATATTTTTCCCCGACGAGCCGCTACGGCACCCCGCAGGATTTTATGGCTTTGGTGGACGCCTTGCACCAAAACGGCATCGGTGTCATCCTGGACTGGGTCGCTTCGCATTTTCCCTGCGACGGGCACGGCCTGGCGTATTTCGACGGCACGCACCTGTTTGAGCACGCCGACCCCAAGAAGGGTTTTCATCCCGACTGGAACAGTTATATTTTTAATTACGGCCGGCATGAGGTGCGCGAGTTTTTGATCTCCAGCGCCATGTTCTGGTTCGATCAATACCATATCGACGGCCTGCGCGTGGACGCGGTGGCGTCCATGCTGTATCTGGACTATTCGCGCAAACCCATGGAATGGGTCCCCAATCATTACGGCGGCCGGGAGAATCTCGACGCGATTTATTTCATGCGCCGCCTCAACGCGACCGTGTATGCCAACTTCCCCGACGTGCAGATGATCGCGGAAGAAAGCACGGCGTGGCCGGGGGTTTCGCGTCCGGTGGACACAGGGGGCCTAGGGTTTGGTCTTAAATGGAACATGGGCTGGATGCACGACACCCTCGAATACATGTCCAAAGACCCTGTGTACCGCAAATACCACCACAATGAACTGACCTTCAGTTTTTATTACGCTTTTACCGAGAATTTCCTTCTTTCGCTTTCGCACGACGAGATGGTGCACGGCAAGGGTGCTTTGGTCTCCAAGATGCCCGGCGATGATTGGCAAAAGTTCGCCGGTTTGCGTTTATTGCTGGGGTATATGTTCGCCCATCCGGGCAAGAAATTATTATTCATGGGTACCGAGATCGCCCAGCGGGACGAATGGAAACACGCAAAAAGCTTAGACTGGCATTTGCTGGCTTATGCCCCGCATCAGGGTGTCCAGCAATGGGTCAAGGACCTCAACGGGCTGTACGGACAAGAACCGGCGCTTTTTGAGCGCGATTTCACCCCTGACGGTTTTGAATGGATAGACCTGAATGATTATCAACAGGGTGTCATCAGTTTTTTGCGCAAATCCGCGGACGGCAAAAGCGTCATCGCGGCGGTGTGCAATTTCACGCCCATGACCTGGCGGGGGTACAATGTGGGTGTCCCGACCTGCGGCGTGTGGCGCGAGGTCCTCAACAGCGACGCGTTGGTTTATGGCGGCAGCGGGGAGGGGAACCTTGGCGCCAAAGAGACCCGGCCCAAGCCTTTTCACGGCCGGCCGTTTTCCCTTTCTCTGACCATCCCACCCCTGGGGATTTTGTTTTTGAAAAATTAGGATTTAAGCATAGAATATTAAAGGGCGTGTTTACCTTTTATTGCGAAGGTAGACGCTACCTAAATGGGAGGGGTGTCGTATGAAAGAAAAAGTCATTGAAGCCGCGGGGAAAACATGGCGCTATCTGGGCCAGAATGGCCAAACCAATGTCGCTCAGTTGGGCAGGGCGATCAAGGAAAAAGATGAAGTCGTGCTGCAGGCGCTGGGGTGGCTGGCCCGCGAGGACAAGATCAATTATTCCATCAAGAACCGCCGCACCTTCGTTTCTTTGGTCGAAGGGGAATTGCGCGCCTTCAACGGCGTCATGTACAACATGAACCAACAGGCCCGGGGCGGTTCATGAAACGTTTTGTCTGCATCCACGGCCATTTTTACCAGCCTCCGCGGGAAAACCCGTGGCTCCAAGAGGTGGAGATCCAGGATTCCGCCTATCCCTACCACGACTGGAACGAGCGGGTCACGGTCGAATGTTACGCGCGCAACGCGCACGCCCGCATTCTCGACGACAAGCACAAGATCTCCGATATCATCAATAATTATTCCAGGATCAGTTTTAATTTCGGCCCCACGTTATTGTCCTGGATGCAGCGCAAGGACCCCGCGGTCTACGCGGACATCCTTGAGGCCGACGCTTTAAGCCGGACAAATTTTTCCGGCCACGGCAGCGCCATGGCCCAGGTGTATAACCACATCATCATGCCTTTGGCCAACAGCCGCGACAAACGGACACAGGTTGTCTGGGGTATCAAAGATTTCGAATACCGTTTCAAGCGCAAACCCGAGGGGATGTGGCTGGCCGAAACGGCCGTCGACCTGGAGACCCTCGACATCATGGCGGAACAAGGGATCAAATTCACCATTCTGGCCCCGCACCAGGCCAAACGGGTCAAATACACGGGCCAGGACATGCTCTGGCGCGACGTGGCCCTCAACAGCGTGGATCCGCACGTCGCGTATTTGTGCCGCCTGCCTTCGGGAAGGACCATCCATATTTTCTTTTACGACGGCCCCATCACCCAGGGGGTCGCTTTTGGGGGGCTCCTTAATAACGGGGAGGATTTCGCCAAGCGGCTGACCAGCGACAACGCCCATGTCCCCGACCCCCGGATCGTGCATATCGCCACCGACGGGGAAACCTACGGCCATCACCACAAATTCGGCGACATGGCGCTGGCGTATTGCCTGCATTTCCTCGAGGAGGGCGTTTTGGCCAAACTGACCGTGTATGGCGAATTCCTGGAAAAGTTCCCCGTCACCCATGAGGTCGAGATCGTTGCAAACAGTTCCTGGAGCTGCGCTCACGGCATTGAGCGCTGGCGTTCCAACTGCGGGTGTTCCACGGGAGGCCAAAGCGGATGGCATCAGATGTGGCGTGCCCCCCTGCGGGAGGCCCTGGACTGGCTGCGCGATCGTTTGATCCCCGTTTATGAACAGCAAATGTCCGCGTATACCTTAGACCCTTGGGGCTTGCGCGACGCCTATATCGACGTCATCCTCGAACGAAGCCCCGAATGCGCACAGCGTTTTTTGCGCGAACATTTAAGCAAGGTGCCGCCGGAAGAGGAAAAGATCCGCATTTTGAAACTTTTGGAAATGCAGCTCAACGCGCTGTTGATGTACACTTCGTGCGGATGGTTCTTTAATGAGATCTCCGGCATTGAAACGGTGCAGATCCTCAAATATGCCGCGCGCGCCGTTCAATTGGCCAAGGAGGCTTCCGGGATTGACGTGCAAGGGGATTTCGTACGGATCCTGGAACGCGCGCCCAGCAACGTGCCGGAACTGAAAAACGGCGGCGTGGTTTACCGTTCCATGGTCGTTCCGTCGGTGGTTGATCTTTTGCGCGTCGGCGCGCATTACGCGATGACGTCCCTCTTCGAGCAATACCCGCAACAAGCGCGCCTGTATGCGTATACGGTCAAGACCGGGGAATATATCCTTAAGGAAGCGGGTCGCCAGCGCCTGGCGGTGGGCCGCGGCCGGGTCGCTTGCGACATCACCGGGGAGCAAGCCGACATCCAGTTCGCCGTCCTGCATCTGGGCGGCCACAACTTCATCGGTCAAGCGGACCATTTTAAGCCCGGGGATTACGCCCGCATGCAGGGGGACCTCACGGAGGCTTTTTCCGAGAGCAATATCCCGGAAGTCATCAACCTCATCAACCGTTATTTCGGTTCCAAAAATTATTCCCTGTGGCATTTGTTCAAACAGGAACAGCAGAACATCCTCAACCAGGTCCTGCGTTCGGCGATGGAAGACATCGAGACCAGTTTCCGCCATATTTACGAACACCATTATCCTTTGATGCAGATCAAAAACGAAGGCCACCTGCCTTTGCCGCGCATGCTGATCACCGTCGTCGAATTCATCCTCAACCGCGACGTGTGCGCTGTTTTGGAAAAAGACGACGTGGACATTGACCGGCTGAAAGGTCTGGTGGAGGAGATGAAGCGCTGGGCGTTCAAGCGAGACCAGGCGAATTTCGGTTTTCTCGCCGGCCAGCGCCTGAACAGTCTGATGCGCCGGCTCAACGAACATCCCCACGACATCCCGCTCATGACAAAGATCACGACCATCCTCGAGATCTTCGGGGGCTTGAGCATGGACCTGGACCTGTGGGAAGCCCAGAACGTTTATTTTGAAATGGCCCATACGGTTTATCCGGATATCGCCGGCCCCGGGGGGGCTGATCCGGACCTGCATTGGGTGAAGACCTTTGAATATCTGGGGGACATTCTTCAGGTGCGCACACCCTCATGAGCAAACGCGCCAGCGGCATTTTAATGCACATCACATCCCTGCCTTGCCCCTACGGGGTGGGGGACCTGGGCCCCCGGGCCTATGCGTTCGTGGATGCGTTAAGGGCCGCGGGGCAGACGTTCTGGCAGATCCTGCCCGTCAATCCCACCGACGGTATCAACGGACATTCCCCGTACAGTTCCCTGTCCGCTTTTGCCGGCAACCCTTTATTCATCAGCCCACAACTCATGGTCATCGACGGTTTCTTGACGGCGTCTGATCTCAAAAAAGCCCCTGTGTTTGACGCTGCCCGCGTGGACCATGCGAAAGCGGCCGCGTTCAAGGAACGCCTGTTCGTGGGCGCTTATGCCCGATGGGCCAAACTTAAGGACAAAAGCGGTTATGATGTTTTTTGCCGTGCCAACGCCCATTGGCTTGAGGATTACGCTGTTTTTTCCGTCGCTAAATCCGTGTTCAACGGCAGGCCGTGGAACGAATGGCCGGGGGGCCTCAAGCGCCGCAAACCAGGAGCGCTTAAGGCATTCCTCCGGACCCATACCCGTGCCGTCGGGCAGGTCCGGTTCGTGCAATTTTTATTTTTCAGCCAATGGCAGCGCCTGAAACAATACGCGAAGGCCAACGGGGTAGGCATCATCGGCGACATCCCTATTTACGTCAATTACGACAGTGCCGATGTATGGCGCCATCCGGGACTTTTCAAACTCAACCATGACCTTGTGCCGCGGTTCGTCAGCGGATGTCCGCCGGATTATTTTTCCAGGACAGGCCAGCGCTGGGGCAACCCGGTCTATGACTGGGCCAACCTGAAAAAGGAAAAATACGGGTGGTGGGTCAGGCGGATCCGCCATAATTTGGCCCTTTTTGACCATTTGCGCATCGACCATTTCCGCGGTTTTTCAGGTTTTTGGCAAATTCCCGCGCATGAAAAACTGGCGGTGTTCGGCCGCTGGGTCAAGGGGCCGGGCGCGGATTTTTTTATTGCCCTTGCCCGGCAATTCAAGCCTCTGCCCATCATCGCCGAGGACCTGGGAGAAATAACTCCCGACGTGCCAGTCCTCATGCGCCGTTTTGGTTTTCCCGGAATGCGGGTCCTGTTGTTCGCGTTCGGCGGCGATCCCAAAACCAATCCGCACGCACCGGCCCGATACACGCGTCATTGCGTGGTTTACACGGGCACCCATGACAATAACACCGTGCAGGGCTGGTTTCGCAAAGAGGCCGGTCCCCGCGAGCGGGCCAATATCGCCGTTGTCCTTAAAGGCCGCCCGCGGCCGTCGGCTTTGCACTGGGCCATGATCGAAGCGCTCATGCGTTCCAAGGCCGATACCGTGATCATCCCCATGGCCGATGTCCTGGGATTGGGGGAAGAGGGCCGCATGAACACTCCGGCGACCAAGGCCGGCAATTGGCAATGGCGGTTGTTGCCCTTTGCGTTGAGGCAGCGGTTGAATCCCAAACTGCGTCATTTAACGGTATTAACGAAAAGGGCGTGACGCTATGCCTAAGCAAAAATTGACCGTTATCATCGTTGTCGGCGCGGTGGCCGTTGTTGTTGCCGTGAGAATATTTTTGTCGTTGTCCGCCGGACAGATGGACCCGTCCAGGATGCGCGCCAAAGGGGACCCCAAGGCCCGTGTCCGGATCGTTGAATTCATTGATTTTCAATGTCCGGCCTGCGCTGACGGGGCGCTCAAACTCAAGAAAATTTATACCCTTCATCCCGAGGACGTCCGCATTGAGATGAAATATTTTCCTTTGATGACCATCCACCGTCATACGATGACCGCGAGCACCTACGCCGAGTGCGCAGGCCGTCAGGGCAAATTCTGGCCGATGCATGACCTGCTCGTTGAACGCCAGGCGCAATGGAGAGATCTGATCAGCGCCGAAGGGATGTTCACGCAGTTCGCCCGCGAAGCCGGCGTGGAGGAAGCCGCCCTGCAGCGCTGTCTGGCTTCCCCGGACGTGGAACAAACGGTGATGCAGGACCGCGATCTGGGCCGTTCTCTGGGTGTAGAGTCAACACCGACGTATTTCATCAATCATAAAGTGGTCGTTGGGAGCAAATCCCTGACAGAAGAACTCAACCAGTACTTTGGGCAAAACAGATGATATTTCCTTTACTGCGCATTGTGACCGGCGGCGTTCTTCTGGTCTCCGGTTTTGAAAAGACCATCCACCCGTATCAGAATTTCTTGTACGCGATCCAGGCCTATCAGATGCTGCCTGGATGGGCGGAAACCCTGACGGCCGTCCTTGCGCCCTGGGTTGAACTGATCACGGGCCTTTTCCTCATGCTGGGATTATGGACCATGCAGGCGTTGCGATGGGCGCTCATGTTGTTCGCTGTTTTTATCGTCGTCGTGGCCCAGGCCCTCCTGCGCGCCTTGCCTCTGGACCATTGCGGCTGTTTCGGGTCGTGGATCCAGGCAACACCGCGGCAGATCATTGTCTTTGACAGTTTTTGTTTCCTGGCCCTCATGGTCCTGCTGCGCCATTTGGCCAAAACACAGCGTTTTTCTTTGGACGAACGGTTCACCCGACGATGAATATGCGTTCCTTCATCCTTTTTTGTTTGGCCTGGACGCTTGCCGTCCCGGCGCAGGCCGCGTCCACGATCAAAGCCCCTAACGTGGCCGGACAGTTTTACAGCGCCGACCCCGGGCAACTGTTCACGGACATCACCGCTTTTAAAAGTAAAACAGGCCCGGTCCCCGATGGCCGTAAAGTCCAGGTCTTGATCGTCCCCCATGCCGGTTACGCGTATTCCGGTGGGGTGGCGGCTTACGGCTACAACGCCGTGGCCCGCAATCAGTATTCCACCATCGTTATCTTGGCCCCCAGCCATTTTTTTCCCTTTGAAGGTGTTTCGGTATGGCCGCAGGGTGGTTTTAAGACCCCGCTGGGTGTCGTGGATGTGGATGAGCCCTTTGCCCGGGCACTGATCAAAGAAGATGCCGCATTCAGGTTCTTGCCGGAAGTGTTTGAGCAGGAGCACGCGGTTGAAGTGCAATTGCCGTTCATCCAGAGCACGTTTTCCGGCGTGAAGATCGTCCCGGTTCTGATGGGCGATCCGGACCTTGGCGTGTGCGAGCGTTTGGCCAGGGCCCTGGACAAGATCATCGGCAGCAGGCAAGACGTCTTGGTTCTTGTTTCCTCGGACATGTCGCATTATCACGATTATGATTTTGCCGTGCGCATGGATGGCGGCACGCTCGAAGCGCTGCGCCATGAGGATGCGTCCGCTTTATTCAAAGGTTGTCTGGCAGGGCAGATGGAAATGTGCGGTTTTGTGCCGGTGACGACCGCGCTTTTATACGCTCATTTGCGGGGACTGGATGACGCACAGGTTTTAAAGTATGCCAACTCCGGCGATGTGACAGGGGACAAGGCCAGCGTGGTCGGTTATTCGTCAACGATCATTTCCAAGAAACCGGAACCCGTGCCTTTGTCCCAGGCCCAGAAAGACCGTTTGTTGGCCATGGCCCGGCAGACGGTTGATCAATTTGTTAAAACAGGGCATGCGCCGGACTTTGATGAAAAAGACCTGCGGCTCAATCAGGTGCAAGGCGCGTTCGTGACCCTTGAAAAACACGGGCAATTGCGCGGCTGTATCGGTACCTTGATCGGGAAAAAACCTTTGTTCCAGACGGTCCGCGACATGGCTGTTGCCGCGGCCTCGCAAGACCCGCGCTTTACGCCTGTCACGCCCGGTGAATTAAAAGACATTGAAGTGGAGGTGTCGGTGCTGTCCGTGCCGCAACAGGTCAAGGACGCCTCCATGATCACATTGGGCAAGCACGGGGTCATTGTCAGCGACGGGGCCGGACATCAGGGCGTGTTTTTGCCGCAGGTGGCCGCGGAAACGGGGTGGAGCAGGGAGGAATTCCTTTCCGAATTGTGCTCCCAAAAAGCGGACCTGTCTGCCGGTTGCTGGAAAGACCCCGGCATTCTTCTTGATGTGTTCACCGCGGATGTGTTTGCCGAGCATTGACCATGGATAAAAAACTCATTGCCCGCAATACGGTCATTTCCATTTTTGTCGCCGTCTGGATCGTTGTGTTCCATTACGAAAGCACCCGTCATTTTTATCTGGAGCCGTTCTTGAAGCGCGCATTGCCCAAGATGAGATTTTTGTTCCCGCCCGCAGGGTGGATCATGTTCTTTAACGTGGGCGACAATTACGGCAACGCCGAGGTGTACGGGGTCAAGGACGGCCGCACGCAACTCATCGACCCCCACCAGATCCTGCTGACGCGCGCCATCGGCTACGACAATATCCACCGCAATGCCTTAAGTACGGTCCTGTCGCGGGACGTGGCGAATAATTTTTGCGCGTTCCTGAAACGTAAATTCCCGTATTTTGACAGTTTTCTGGTGACCTATGTTGAGTATCCGTCGTTGGTCGAACGGCCCTTTGAACGCCAGCAGGCCATTGCTTATGAATGCAAATATCTCCGCCAAGCTGGTCGAGCCATTCCGCAGGTTGATTACCGATTTGCCAAAGTATTTGTTCCGGCAAAGTCGCATTTTCTTGAACTTCCCACCCGCGTGGATATTCCAGCGAGCGCC
>JACPXN010000109.1 GCA_016196515.1 Candidatus Omnitrophota bacterium
ATCAGTTATCCGAACATGTTCAATTTTTCCCGCAACCCCATGGTGGACTTGACCGTGGCCCAGCGCTATCCGGACCGGCAGGGGTATTTCAATCATCTGGTCAAATCCATGAAGGAAGAAGACAAGCTCCCCGTGAATTCTTTGGGCGAGACCATCGAGGACATACGTACGGAAGATAATTTTAAGTCGGACAAGGAGTTAAAAGAATATTTCCGGCGCGAATTCGATTTTTTCGAAGACGCCAAACTCATCCGATCACTGACCGCCGAGGGACAACGGACCGCGGTCTTCAGCAGTTTTGAGACCAAAATTTTGATCCAGGCCCGACGCCCGCCGTTTTTTTATCATTTGCCGCTGTTGACGTCCCAGCCCATGCGTTTGAGGGCTTATCCGGCAGATGCAGGCCACAGCCCCAATTTCCTTAAAGATACCTTGCGCCAGTTGTAGGAAAACAAGCCGGAATATGTGTTCATGGAGCGGGTATTCTTGCAGGACAAAGTTCCCGCATCCTATCAGGAAAACAATGTCAGCATCGTTGCTGTTGTCGCATATATCCGCGATCATTATACGTCGGGGGCACAGGGAAAATACCTCGTGGCCATGAAACGCAAAAAATAAAGGGGTGAGAATGGTATGGCCCTTTTGATGCCGGACAAGGACGTGGCTTTAGGCAGTATTGTGAAATGACTGAACACATCAAACAATTCGTCCCTTCGCGGGTGTGTCTGCAATGCGACGGGTGCTGCCGGTTTAAGTCCGCGGATTCTCCCTGGAGGCCCAAATTGGGCCCCGAAGAGTCGGCCGGCCTTGCGCACAAGATCACCGGTCAGGACTGGCTCGACGATGACGGGCATGTCCGCGCCCTGCGTTCTTGCGGTGAAAACCTGTGCCGTTTTTTTAATCCCGGCGACCACACCTGTCAGATCTACGACAACCGCCCTTTTGAATGCGCGCTGTATCCGTTCGTCCTTTCGCGTTCACCCGAAGGCGTTGATGTCTACGTTCATTTGAGCTGCCCGTATGTCCAGGACACCCAGGGGTCGGCCGTTCTGGAGGAATACATCGGATATTTGAAAGGATATTTCCAGACCACGGCGGTGCTGGATTTTTTAGGACGCAATGCGGCTTTGGTCCACGATTATTCTACGTTTTTTTCTGAATTGCAGCATTTGTTCACCATCAAAGGGTTACGGCTGTGATATCCACTCAAGACCTGCTGACCCATAAATCGTTGTTTGATTCTTTTTTGGCCCGCGACGAGTGCCGCGTGTCCTGTTATCATTTTTCATCCGTCTTTGCCTGGCAGGATTTTTTCCATTTCACCTTTGAGGTCATCCGTGACCGTTTGTGCGTGTTCGCGCATCAGCCGCAAGGGTGTTTTTTGTATATGCCTCCCGTGGGCGGTCCGCTGGATCTATCGACGCTGGAAGAATGTTTCCAACGCATGGGCAAAAACGGTCTGGCGCGCGTGGAAAATATTTGCGATAACCAATTGCCCGCGCTCGTTTTCAAGGAGTATAATAGCCGCCACAAAGCGGATGAGTATATTTACCGCAGGCAGGACATTGCGGGCCTGCGCGGCAAAGCGTACAAGTCCCGGCGCCATGATGTGAATCTGGCGGTCAGGCAGCAGCCGATCTTTGAGCATTATGAAGACAGGCATTATGAGGGCTGCACGGCTCTTTACGAACGCTGGGCCGTTGACCGTGCCCGTGGCCGTGATGAGAGCACCTACCGCGCCATGCTGGAGGATAATCGCCGCGTCCATGCCCTCGTGATCGCGCATGCAAAGACCCTGGGGCTGATCGGGTGCGTGCTCATTGTTGACGGAGAAGTGGCCGCGTACACGTTCGGATATCCGCAAAACGATCATACCTTTTGCGTGCTTTTTGAGGTCGCCGACCTCGCCAGGCCGGGGTTGGCGTCTTATATTTTTAACCGTTTATGCGCGGACGAGGCCCTGGGCCCTTTCGAGTTCGTCAATGCCATGGATGATTTCGGCATGCCCGGCGTGGCCAGGGCCAAGGAGTTGTTCCGTCCCGTGTTCAAGGCGGCTTTATACACCCTTACTAAAATTTAGGGACTTTTAACGTTGAAGATCCACAGCGCTGAAATTGTTGTTTTCGACGTGGAGACCACGGGTCTTTTTCCGCAGGACGGGGACCGCATCGTTGAGATCGCCGCGATGAAGGTCAAAGGGGGAAAGGTGGTGGACCAATTTTATTCCTTGGTCAACCCCAAACGGCCCATTCCGGCGGAAGCCACCCAGATCAACCAGATCACCGAAGACATGGTCGCCGACGCTCCCACGGCCGACGCGGTCCTGCCGCGGCTGATCGATTTTATTTCCGGCGGCTGCGTGGCCGGGCACAATGCGCGTTTTGACATGGGATTTTTGTGTTATGAACTGTCCTTGTTCGGCCGGCGGCTTAAGGACGATACGCCCGTTGTGGACACGCTCAAGATGGCCAAGGGGCTTTTGCCGTATTTGAGCAGTTATAAACTTCCTTATCTGGCGCGTTCCTTGGGGGTCAGTGTCACCCGGACCCATCGCGCCATGGCGGACGTCGAATTGACCGTGGCCGTGCTTTTGCGCATGATGGAAATGGCCGCGGACAAGAATGCCGACGACGTAGGCACATTCCTTTCCAGGTTCGGCGTTGAGAAACCATTGTTCAAGCTGGTCCAGGTCTCCCAGGATTCCCTCTTTTAATGAGCGCATGACTTATGGATTTCCTTCACCGGACGCTGGATTTAAAGGCCGGCGCGTTTGAGGTTTTCGCGGCCTTTAAGGACCGGCCGCACGCGTTTTTTTTAGACAGCGGCATGAACAGCCCCGCCGGACGTTTTTCCTTCATCGGTTTTTCCCCATCCAGTATCATCGAGGGGCATCTCCTACAGGACCTTGAGCGTTTGCGCGCGGCATTTGACAAACACAAGGTCCCGGTCAGGGATTTTCCCCATCCATTGCCAGCGGGCATGGTCGGTTATATCAGGTATGACTTGGGGTTCTTTTTTGGTTTTTATGATACCGTCATTTGCATTGACCACGCGGCAGGGGCCGTTCACGTCACATCAACGGGACCGCCCCAACGGTTGCAGGAGATTTTACGCGTGCTGGAAAACATTGGACCGCCTGCCTCGCCAATCCGCCCAAAGGGCGAGATTGGCGGGCCGCTTCAATTGACAAGCAATTTTGACAAAGACGGATATGCGGCCATCGTGCGCCGGGCCCTGGAACATATCCGTGCCGGGGACATTTATCAGATCAATTTATCACGCGAAGTCCGTGCTGTTTGTTGCGGTGTCGATCCATGGACTGTCTACGGGGCCCTGCGTCGTATTTCCCCGTCGGACCACAGCGCGTATTTCAACGACGGGAAAAACCATATTTTAAGCAGTTCGCCCGAGCAGTTCGTCGTTGTCAACGGCAGGCGCGTGCATGTCAAACCCATGAAGGGCACGCGGCCGCGCGGGCAAACGCCCCCAGAGGATGCCCGTTTTCGCCGCCAACTGGAGACGAGCGCCAAAGAGATCGCCGAACTTTTGATGGTCACCGACCTTGAGCGCAATGACCTGGGCCGGGTCTGTGATTACGGGTCGGTGCGGGTCTCTGAGATGCGCGCCATTGAACAGTACGCGACCGTGTTCCAGGCCACATCCACCGTTGAAGGGACATTGCACCGCGGCCGCGACGGATTTGACGTCCTCAAAGCGTGTTTTCCCAGCGGTTCCGTGACGGGCTGTCCCAAAATTGCGGCCATGACGATCATCGAGTGTTTGGAAACGGCCGGCCGCGGACTGTACACCGGGGCCTTGGGGTACATGAGTTTTACGGGAGACATGGATTTTAACGTTTTGATACGGACACTCATCGTTGCCCCCGACGGCATCACCTTTAACGTCGGCGGCGGCATTGTCGCGGATTCTGATCCGCTGATGGAGTATGAGGAAACAGTACTAAAAGCTCAGGCAATGGAAGCCGCTTTAAAATTGGATTGTCACCCCCGAATGTTTTAATCGGGGGTCCAGAGCACTGGATTCCCGACAGAAGCATTCGGGAATGACAAATTATATGATCTATTTAGACGGCAAATATATTCAGCCCGACGACAAACTTTTGGACGATTTGACCCCGGGCCGCCGGCGTTTGCGCGGCGTGTTCGAGACCATGCGCGCCCGGCGGGGCCGTATCGTTTTTTGTGACGAACATCTCAAGCGTTTGTCCGACGGGCTCAAATGCCTTGGCCTTAAAGATCCGTTGTCCCCACGCCGCTGGAAAACCGTTCTGCGTCAATTGTTGAAACGAGATCCTTTGACGCATTCCCGGGTGCGCATTTTAGTGTGGCGGGAAGGCCGTTGTTTGCGTTATGCCGCGATGGCCCTCAAATACGAGCCGCCTGTGATGTCACAATACCGGCGGGGAATAAGGGCCGTGACAGCGGCGACCGGCCGGAGGGCCTCTTCCCGGCAGGCCAGGGTGAAGTCCCTGGACTATTTCCTTTTTGCCGACGCTTACCAGCGGGCCGCGGCCTTAGGGTTTGACGAAGCCCTTTTACTCAACGCCCAAGGACACGTCTTCGAGGCCAGCCGGGCCAACATTTTTGTCGTGCGCAATGGCGTCCTGCTCACACCGCCGCTGGGTTGTGGATGTCTCGATGGGATCATGCGCGCTCACGTGATCCACAAGGCCCTGCGGTACAAGATCCCGGTGCGCGAATGCAGCCTCACGGTCAATGACATCATCCACAGCGACGGCGCTTTTATCACCAACGCGCTCATCGGGGCCATGCCCCTGGCCTCGGTCGACGGGCAGGCGCTGAAATTCCCTGATATACGCCTTGCCCTTTTGCAGTGATGCCGTTATAATGACCCCTTGGAGAGATTTGTTATGAATAAAAATATTTATTTTTTGGGGAGGTTTTTATGGCAAAAGCGAAAACAAACAAAAACGCGCCGGTGTGCGCGTTGATCGAAGTGAGCATCACGCCGCAAAAGGACGCGGGATTCGACCGTATCGCCGAGCGCATTTACAGTTATCCGCAGGTCCAAAGTTGTTATCTGGTCTCGGGCGGTTATGACCTTTTGGTCGTCGTCGAAGGCGACAATATCCAGACGGTGGCTGATTTCGTGGCGGCGAAACTGTCCTCCATGGCCAATGTCCGGCAGACCACCACGCATTTCCTGCTGCGCAAATACAAAGAACAGGGACAGGTCCTGCATCAGCCCAAGAAGGAGCGCCGCGAGACCATATCTTACTAGGATCTTTATGCGCATTTCCAAACGAGTTCATGATCTCACACCTTCGGGCATCCGTGCGTTTTTCGACCTGGTCCTGGGGATGAAGGACGTTATTTCTTTGGGGGTGGGCGAGCCGGATTTTGTCACGCCGTGGCATGTGCGTGAAAAAGCCATCCAGTCCCTCGAGCAGGGATACACGTCGTACACTTCAAATAAGGGCATGGTTGAACTGCGCCGGCAGATCGCGCAGTTTTTGGAGGCCCGTCATGGCCTTCGATACGACCCCGAAGAGGAGATCCTCATTACCGTCGGGGTCAGCGAAGGCCTGGACGTGGCCCTGCGCGCCCTTTTGGACCCCGGGGAAAAGGTCCTGGTGGCGGACCCCTCCTATGTCGCCTATGGCCCTGTCGTGGAACTCGCCGGAGGTACGGTGGTCACTTTACCGACGGGGGCTGCCAACGGTTTTAAAGTCACGCCTCAACAGATCGAGGATGCGGGTGCCGGCGCCAAAGCGCTGCTGTTGAATTATCCCGCTAACCCTACCGGCGCGTCCTATAACAAAAAAGAACTGGAAGCGATCGCCCAGGCGGCCCAAAAGCGGGACCTGATCGTCATTAGCGACGAGATCTACGACGAATTGACCTATGATTTTGAGCACGTAGCGATGGCAGGGCTTCCCGGCATGCGCGAACGCGTCGTTTATCTCAACGGCTTCTCCAAGGCCTATGCCATGACGGGTTTCCGCATCGGATACGCCTGCGGCCCGGCGGACATCATCGAGGGCATGGCGAAAATCCACCAGTACACCATCCTGTGCCCGTCCATCACCGGCCAGATGGCGGCCGTGGAAGCGTTGAAAAACGGGGCCAAAGACATCGCGGCCATGAAAAGGGAATACGACCGCCGGCGCCGTTTCATCGTGGACGCTTTGAACAGCATCGGACTGTCCTGCCCCATGCCCCAGGGAGCGTTTTACGTTTTCCCGTCGATCAAATCAACGGGGGAGAACTCCCTGGATTTCGCCAAAAACCTTTTGCAGCAGCAGAAAGTGGCTTTGGTGCCCGGGGTCGCTTTCGGGAGGTCGTTCACCGATCACGTGCGCATTTCTTACGCGTCCAGTTACGGTAACCTGAAAGAAGCGGTGCGCCGCATCGCATTGTATTTGAAACGCAAGCCGAAAGGGAGTTGATGCGCAAGGCACCACAGCCCCACACACCGAAAGTGGATCGTAAAAAAGAAGATACCGAATTCGAGATCGGCTTCTATGAGAAAATTATAGCCGACACGCCGAATTTTATTGAGGCCCTGGCCGCGCTTGGCGATCTGTATACCAAAGCGGGGTATTGGCAAAAGGGCCTGGACGTGGACACGCGGTTGTCCGGACTAAAACCGGATGACCCCGTTATCTCTTATAATCTTGCCTGCAGTTACGCGCTTTTAAACCAGACCCGCGCGGCATGGAACGCTTTGTCCAAAGCCATCGAGTTGGGCTACGATGATTTCCGGCATTTGCGCTCGGATGGCGACCTGGAAAATCTCCTGAAGGACGCGCATGTGCAGGCGTTCATCAAGCAATTGGAAAAAAAGAAAAATTAGAGGATGCTGTGAGCTTAGTGGTCCTTGGTACCGTGGCGTTAGATCACGTTAAAACACCGTCGGGAAGCAAAAAGGACATGCTGGGCGGGTCCGCCGCCCATTTTGCCATGAGCGCGCGGCTTTTCACCGAGGTCCATCTGGTGGCGGTCGTCGGGCGGGACTTTCCCGAACGCCATCTCGATTTCCTGCGCCGCAAAGGCATTGACCTGACATCGCTCAAGATCGGTCAGGACAGGACATTTCGCTGGAGGGGGGAATATAAAAAAGAAGACCTGAATACGGCCCTGACCCTGGCAACGGAATTGGGTGTGCTGCAAAATTACGTTCCCGAGGTGGCGGACCATCAGCGGCATATGCCCAACGTGTTTTTGGCCAATTGCGACCCGGACCTTCAAATGAAACTTTTATCTCACTTGAAAGATCCCCGCCTGATAGGCCTCGACAGCATGAATTTGTGGATCACGCATAAACGAAGATCTTTAAGGCGGCTGATGAAAATGGTGCATTTGTTCGTCGCCAACGACGGGGAAGCCCGCGCTTTGACCGGCGAACATAACCTGATCGCGGCCGCCAAATGTCTGCGCCGGATGGGCCCCAAAATGATCGTCATTAAAAAAGGCGAACACGGGGTTTTGTTTTACAGCGACCGGTTCATGTTCTCTTTTCCCGCTTATCCGGTCGAGAAAGTGGTGGACCCGACGGGCGCGGGGGACACCTTTGCCGGCGGGCTCATGGGGTATTTGAGCAAGGCGCATAAGGCCGATGAGAGGTCCTTGCGCAAGGCATTGCTATACGCCACGACCGTGGCGTCGTTTAACGTGCAGGGTTTCGGCATGGCCACAACGGCGTCCCTGACCGTGCGCGAGGTTGAAGGGCGCGCGCGCCGTCTGGTCAAATTTTTTTCCGTTTAACCGTCTATGGTGGGGCTCGATTCATCGAACCCGCCATGGAATGGGCGCAATAAATTGCGCCCCTACAGAATATATATGACATTGATCGAATATATCGGCCTGGCGGCTTCCATCGGTTTACCGCTGTGGAACATCCCGCTCATTCTGCGGATCATCAAACGCCGTTCGTCGGCGGACCTTTCCATGACCTGGGTCATGGGCGTATGGGTGTGCTCCCTGCTGATAGTGCCGTCGGGTTTTATGTCCAAGGACATTATCTGGCGGAGTTTCAGTATCGTGAACCTCGTTCTTTTTACCGGCGTTGTTATCGTCGCGTTCAAATACCGTCAAGGAGGCCATGGCAAAGAATAAAACGATCAAATGCGGGATGGTGGCCATCGTGGGCAGGCCCAATGTGGGCAAGTCAACACTGCTCAACGCTTTGTTGGGTGAAAAAGTGTCCATTGTTTCCAACGTGCCGCAGACGACGCGCCATCAGATCCGCGGCATCTACACTAATGGGCGCGGGCAGATCGTTTTTATTGACACGCCGGGCCTGCATCTGGGCCGCGATGCCCTGGACAGGCACATGAACCGCGTTGCGGCAGGTTCTGTGGACGGTGTCGATTGCGTCATCCATCTGGTGGATGCCAGCGAACATGTCGGCCAGGAAGAGCGCCATGTCGTGTCCCAGTTGAAGGACTGCGGCAAGCCCGTGATCGTCGGATTGAACAAGGTGGATGTGACCAAAGGCAAATACGTTCCCGACTACATCAGGTTATGGGAGGACCTGCGGGGCAAAACAATGACGGAAATGCCGGACCTGGTCCTGTTCCCACTTTCCGCATTAAAAGGCACCAACGTGTCCAAACTCATTGATCTTGTGTTCGAGCGCTTGCCCGAAGGGCCCATGCTGTACCCCCAAGATACCATCACCGACCTGCCGCGGCGCATGGCCATGGCGGACATCATCCGCGAAAAACTTTTTCGCGTCATGCGCGAGGAAGTTCCCCATTCGATCGCGGTCATCATCGAAAAGGCCCAGCCGCGCAGGGCCAAGACCCTGCACGTGCAGGCCCTGATCCTTGTCGATCGTGATAGCCAGAAAGAGATCGTCATTGGGAAAAAAGGTGAGGTCCTGAAAACAGTGGGGACCGAGGCCCGCCCGGAATTGGAAGAGATCTGCGGAGGCAAGGTATTTTTGGAAATGTTCGTCAAGGTGCGCAAGGACTGGCGGGACGATCCGGCGATGCTTGCAGAGATGGGTTATGTTGAGCAATAAAGAGATCGCCGTTGTCATCGGGCGTTTGAAGGCCGTCCTGCGCGATGGACCGGATCCGTCGGTGACCTTGGTCGGGAAAAAATGGAAAGACCCGTTTTTGGTGCTCATTTCCTGCTTATTGAGTTTGCGGACCAAGGACGAAACGACCCTGCCGGCCTGCGAGCGCCTGTTCGCGCGCGCCAGGGACATCCGCGGCCTGTTGAACATACCGGTCAAGGACATGGAAAAATTGATATACCCCGTCGGGTTTTACAGGACCAAGGCCCGCACCATCCACGGTGTTTGCCGGGACCTGTTGGCGCGTTTTGACGGCCAAGTCCCGGAGGACCTGGACCAATTGCTGACCCTTAAGGGTGTTGGCCGCAAGACGGCCAACCTCGTTGTGACCGAGGGTTTTGGCAAACCCGGCATTTGCGTGGACACGCACGTGCACCGGATCTCCAATCGCCTGGGGTATGTTAAAACCAGGACCCCTAAGGAAACGGAATTTGCTTTAAGAGCAAAATTGCCGGCGCCATACTGGATCGAATATAACGCGATGCTGGTCACGTGGGGCCGGAACGTGTGCAAACCTGTTTCACCGCTGTGTTCGCGCTGTCCGGTCAATAAAATATGCCGGCGGGTCAATGTAGGGGTCCACCGATGAAATTGTTTTTATATTTTTCCGAAATGATCGGCATGGATGTCCTGGACTCCCAGGGGCAATGGGTGGCCGGAGTGCATGACATTGCCATGAACCCCCAGGGGTACATTTATCCCAAGGCCACGGAACTTATTGTCC
>JACPXN010000101.1 GCA_016196515.1 Candidatus Omnitrophota bacterium
AGGCGCGGACCTGGGGAATGGCCTTCAGACGGACGGCCGGGATGGGCTTTTTACACACGATGCAAAGGCCGTAGGTCCCGTCTTCCATGCGGGTCAGGGCTTCGTCGATCTTGTACAAAAGTTCACGGTCATTGGAGGCAAGGCCCAAAAGGAATTCGCGGTCGTACATGTCGGTGGCCACATCCGCCATGTGCAGGGCATGGCCGGAAATGTCGCCGCTGCGGTCATTGGTGCTCTCGGAATTGTCGTTGGACAATTGACGGATATCACCAATGATCTGTTCCTTGGCATTCAGGAGCAGTTTTCTGTATGGCTCAAATTTGGGATTAATTCTTTTTTTCTTAAAGGGCTTCAAAGGCATAAACGGCTTCTCCTTTATGTACGGGCGGGCCTGCCTGCCGGCAGGCAGGCACAGGGGCCCGCCCCTACTTTATATTTTCAACGCAGCGTAAACATATTTCAGGATGCGATGGGTCTCTTCCCACATCCAAACGAAGATGCCAGCAACGGGGGCATTTGACGCCTTCGGCCGGGACAACGACCGCCGCGGTCTGGGAAAAATATTCATCCAGGCCTTGGACGCCCTTATCAACTTTCTGCAATTCAACCTGCGAAACGATAAAAACCGGGGCCAAAAGCGCTTCAACACTTTTGAAATACGCATGGTCACGTCCACTGGCGGTGGTGATGATGACCTTGGCCTGCAGAGCACTGCCGATGGCCCCCCTCTTTCGCTTTTCATCCAGCGCTTTAAGCACATGGACCCGCAGGGCCATCAGCGGAGCAAATTTTTTTTCGATATCTGACGACGACCAGCGGGGGTCCGGGGCCGGCCAGTCGAGCAAATGCGCGCTGGAGATATTCTTTAGGGCCGTTGTCTTGGGGCTCGCGGAAAAAATTTCCTCCGTCGTGAACACCATGATCGGCGCCAAAATCCTCGTCAACGCATCCAAAATATGATAGAGAACCGTCTGTGCCGAGCGTCTTTCGGGCGATTGAGCGCAGCGAGTATACAGCCGGTCTTTCAGGATGTCAAGATAAATGCTCGAAAGATCTTCATTGCAAAACGCGTAGGCCGCCTTGGTGGCCCTTGGGAAATCATAAGCCGCATAAGCGGCATCGGCTTGGTCCACCACCCGGGCCAAACGCGACAGCGCCCAGCGGTCCAGATCCAAAAGTTGCCCGTAATCGAGCAGGTCTTTGTCAGGGTCAAACCCGTGCAAATTGCCGAGCAAGAAACGCACGGTGTTGCGGATCTTGCGGTAAGCATCCGCTAGACGGTCCGTGATCTCTTTGGAAATGCGCACGTCATCATGATAAGAACTGGAAGCGACCCACAGCCTGAGGATCTCGGCGCCGCCGGCCTTGATCAAATCCTGCGGGGCCATGACATTGCCCAGCGACTTGGACATTTTGCGGCCACAAGCGTCCACGACGAAACCGTGGGTCAGGACTTGGGCGTACGGCGGATGCCCGTGGAGGGCCACCGCGGAAATAAGCGATGACTGGAACCAGCCGCGATGCTGGTCAGACCCTTCCAGATACAGGTCTGCCGGCAAAGGGCGTTTGATCATGGGACCGAGCACGGCCTGATGGCTGACCCCGGAATCAAACCACACATCGAGAATGTCATGGGTCTTTTGAAAATCCGTGCCGCCGCAATCCGGGCATTTAAAACCTGGGGGCAAAAGGTTTTCCAAATTTTTTTCAAACCACACGCCGCTGCCCTGCGCTTTGGCCAGATCGGCCAAATGTTCAATGACCGCGATGAACAGTTTATGCTCTGTCTTGCAGCCGCGGCAGATCAATGCCGGGATGGGCACGCCCCAAAAACGCTGACGCGACAGGCACCAGTCGGGACGGGACGCCACCATACTGCTGATGCGTTCCTTGCCCGCGGGCGGGACCCATTCCACCTCGTCAATGGCTTGCACCAAACGCCGGCGCAGGCCCTCATGGTCCACGTTCAAGAACCATTGTTCGGTGGCGCGAAAAATAACGGGGCTCTTGCAGCGCCAGCAATGCGGATAGGAATGGCTGATGTCCTCGTGATGGAACAAAAGACCGCCGTTCTTAAGGTCCTCAACAATCTTTGGGTTCGCTTTGAATACATGCCAACCGGCGTAAACACCCGCCTGCCGGGTATAAACGCCTTTGTCATCGACGGGCATTACAACGGGTAAATTGTATTTTAAACCGGTTTGATAATCTTCCTGTCCATGTCCGGGAGCGATGTGGACCAGGCCCGTGCCGTCTTCTCTAGTAATATAATCCGCTGTAACTACACAAAGATGGTCAACGCTTTTATTTAAAGGATGAGTATAAACTAAATGACATAGATCTTTCCCTTTCACTTTTTCAATAACTCTATAAACACCATGATTGCCTTTGGATAAAACTTTCTCGGACAATGTCGCTTCTAAAATCAAAATTTCCTGACCGTTATCCACACAAACATATTCATATTCCTTATGCGCGGCCACGGCCACATTGGCTATCAATGTCCATGGAGTGGTTGTCCAAACTAAAAGCGATACTTCCTTCCCCTTAAGAGAAGGCTTTAATGACCACGCGTTATGGACACGAAAACGCACATAGACCGCTGGGGATGCATGGTCCTCATGCTCCACCTCGGCCTCGGCCAAAGCTGTGGTGCAACTGAAACACCAATGGACCGGCTTGAGACGGCGATACACGTATCCTTTTTTGACAAGTCCGGCCAGGGACTTGAGGATCCAATGTTCATAGTCATGCGACAGGGTCAAATACGGGTCATCCCATTGGCCGAAAATACCCAAACGCTTGAATTCCTCGCGCTGGACACCGACGAATTTCATGGCATAATCATGCGCTTTCTTGCGGAAAACAACAGCGTCGACGCCCTGTTTGTCAGCTTTCAGACCTTCGAGCAATTGATGTTCAATGGGCAGTCCGTGACAATCCCAGCCGGGGACATACAAAGCGTCGCGGCCTTTCATGGTCTGGTACTTGACAATGATGTCTTTGAGGATTTTATTGAGGGCATGGCCGATGTGGATACGGCCGTTGGCATACGGCGGTCCGTCATGCAGGATAAAAGATCTTTTGCCGGACGACTTGGCGCGGATCTTCGCGTACAGGCCTTGCTTTTCCCAGGCGGCCAGGGTCTGCGGTTCTTTCTCGACTAGGCCCGCTTTCATGGAAAAACCGGTCTGGGGAAGATTTAATGTTTTTTGATAGTCCATAAATCCTTTATGTCATGCCCGAATGTTTCTATCGGGCATCCAGAACATCCATATCTGGACCCCCGACAAAAGCATTCGGGGGTGACCCCTACGGGGGTCATTTGATATATTTCCCGATGATGGGCGCTAATTGTTTCTTGACATCGGCGGGGATCATGTCCCGGCTGGTCATGATGGCATATTGCAGGGCATTGGCGGCGCTAAAGGTCTTTAATTTTCCGACCTGGGGTATGGCTACTTTCAAAATATTCCTGGCGTTGGCCACGTTCTTGTTGAGATTGGCGATGACCATCTCGAGAGTGACGGAACCATGGTTGGGATGCCAGCAATCATAGTCGGTGACGGCGGCCAGTGTCGCATAAGAAATTTCCGCTTCGCGGGCGAGTTTGGCCTCGGTCAAATTCGTCATGCCGATGATGTCCATTCCCCAAGAGCGGTAAAGGTTTGATTCCGCCCTGGTGGAGAATTGCGGGCCTTCCATGTTGACGTACGTGCCGCCTTTATGCACTGTTAATTTCAATGCCTTGGCGGACGCATCAATGATGTCGGCGATCTCCGGCGATACGGGGTCGGCAAAAGCCACGTGCGCGACGATCCCGTTGGTAAAAAATGTGTCCGCCCTTGCTTTGCGCGTGCGGTCCAGGAATTGGTCGGGGACCACAAAATCCATGGGCTTGTATTGTTCCTTCAAACTGCCGCAAGCGGAAACGGAAATGATGGCCGCCACCCCCAATTCCTTCATCCCGTAAATGTTGGCGCGGTGATTGATCTCGCTGGGGGAAATGCGGTGGCCACGGCCGTGGCGCGGCAAAAACACGACGCGGGTGCCTGCCTCGCCGGCAGGCGGGCCTTCCAAAACGCCGGTGACGAAATGATCCGAAGGGTCGCCGAACGGCGTCTTGACCGTCACTTCCTTGACGCCGGTGATCCCATCGATCCGGTATAAACCGCTGCCGCCGATCACGCCGACGATGGCCATATAAATCCCCTTACCACGCAATTATCTACCGCCGGGGCGCTGGTCGTGCTCGTCGTCCCGCTGGGACCTCCCGTCCCACTCGTGCCACCCGCACCGCCAATCCCGGTTGCGCCACCCGTACCGCTTGGGGCTCCCGTGTCGCCCGCGTTGCCAGCGCCGGG
>JACPXN010000110.1 GCA_016196515.1 Candidatus Omnitrophota bacterium
ATATGCCGTCAGCGGCAGGACAAGCAGCAGCAAGATGCGTAACGATAGACGGGGCATGGAAATAAAAATGGATCTGGCGAGAGGAATTCCTGCCTGCCGGCAGGCAGGCCTGCCTGACCAATAGGCAGGGCACCCCCGCACTAATATAAAGAGCTGGCGGTCAGATTTGCACTGACGGCCTGCGGTTTACGAAACCGCTGCTCTACTCACTGAGCTACGCCAGCAAATTACCTTAATTCTCATCCAGAAAAATTTGCCAGTCCCGCAGCTGTTTTGCGGGACGCCAGCATTAAATATTATCTAATTTTAGTATATCTTTGGGGAAGGAAGGGAAAGAAATACAAAATCTTTGGAAAAAAATGCCGAGACCCAGACTTGCACTGGGGACGCCAGGATTTTCAGTCCTGCGCTCTACTACCTGAGCTATCTCGGCAAATCTACAACAATGTCTATTTCAGAAAAGATTTGCCGAACCCTGCGAAGCTCAACGCGAAAGCAATTGAGCGAAGCAGGGTCGGCAAATGATTGCCCTATTCTACCCAAACCGCTTCAAATGTCAACCCTGCGGCGCGTTCCCGGCATGACGGGTGATGGTGCCGGCGGTCTTGGCGGGCAGGGCCGCTTTAAGGCGTATGCCTTTGGCCAAAAATTTGACCTCATGCACATCTCCCTGGCTGTGCGCCAGATGGACTAAGTCCATGCGTTTGGGGTCCAACAGCACGTCGATCTCAACCGTGCCCTCCGGCAGCATGGCTTCCACCATCAATAAAAGTTCGCTGATGCCCTCGCCTTTAAAGGCTGATATCCCGACCGCGTGCGGGGTGATCCTTTGAAATTCCTTCAGGCGGGAGGCGTCCTGCAACTGATCGGTCTTGTTGAGGACCATGACGGTCGGCTTGTCTAAGGCCTTCAATTCTTCCAGCACCGCGTTGACGGCCTGATAAAGGTTGCGGAAATTCGGATGGCTGATATCCAAAACGTGCAAAAGCAAGTCGGCCTCGGCCACCTCTTCCAGTGTCGCTTTAAAGGCCTCGATGAGCCCGTGCGGCAAAGCGTGCATGAACCCGACGGTATCGGAAAAAACAACTTCCCTGTGATTGGGCAGCGGGATCTTGCGGGAGAGGGAATCCAGCGTCGTGAAAAGACTGTCATGGGTGACGGCGCCCGCGTGGGTCAGGGCGTTCATGAGCGTGCTTTTACCGGCATTGGTATAGCCCACCAGCGCGACGTTGGGGACTTCATTGTCTTTGCGTTTTTTGCGTTTGACCTGACGGCCTCGGGTCACTTCTTTCAAGTCGCGGTGCAATTTGGTGATGCGCTCTCCGATGCGCCGGCGGTCGGTCTCCAGTTTCGTTTCTCCGGGACCGGATGTCCCGATGCCGCCGCCCGGACGGGACATTTCCTGCCCATGACCGACCAGCCGCGGCAAAAGATACTGCAGCTGGGCCAGTTCCACCTGCATCTTGCCTTCCGGCGATCTCGCGCGCCGGGCAAAAATATCCAGGATCACCTGGGTGCGGTCGATGGCCTTGACCCCGAACTCATTTTCCAAATTGCGCTGCTGACTGCCTTTGAGGTCACAACTAACAACAACGCAGTCCACGCCCCCGGCGGTGCACAAGGCCTTGATCTCCTCCACCTTGCCTTTGGTGAGCATATGGCCGGCCCTCGGCGGTATGGTCTTGCAAAATACCGTATGCACGACCTGGCCGCCGCAGGAGGCGATGAGTTCCGTCATTTCCCCGGCATCATCCTCGGGCGTCCACGCCGCCCTGTGGCTCTGGACCACCACCGCCAATAAAATGCGTTCTTTCATAAAGGCATCTCTGTCCCTGCTTCGACCCACTGGACACGCTGGTCGCGCCTAAACCAAGTCAATTGACGTTTGACGTAATGACGGGTGTTGAGTTTCATCAAATACTTGGCCCGCGCCAGGTCATATTCGCCTTTTAAATATCCCGTCACCTCCGGAATACCGATGATAGCACAAGCCGTGCGGCTTAATGTCCTGCCGGACAAGGCGCGGACCTCGTCGACCAAACCGTGTTCGAACATTTGCTCCACGCGCGCCTCGACGCGCTCATACAATTCCTTGCGCGGACGGTCAAGGCCGAACACGCGCAAGGGAACCTGCCCCCACAACCCCTGGCGTTCTTTTTGCACTTCGGAAAGCGGGCGGCCGACGGTGAGCGCAACCTCAAGGCCGCGGACAATGCGTTGGGCGTCATGGGGATGGATCTTGGCCGCGGCCGCGGGGTCGAGGGCGGCCAGGCGTCCATGCAAAACGGATGTCCCTTGTTCGTGGATCTCTTCCTGCAAACGCCGGCGCAAACCCTCATCTTTGGCAGACACCTCAAATATTCCGTCGAGTAAAAAGGCCATATACATCCCGCTGCCGCCGCAGACAATGGGGGTCTTGCCGCGCCCCCGGATCTCCATAATGGCCGCAAGCGCCAGTTGGCGAAAAACAGCCGCGTTGAATTCCTGGGTCACAGAAACAACATCCAGCATGTGATGGGGAATTTTCTTGCGCGTATCCAACGAAGGTTTATCGCAAGCAACGCTGACCTCGCGATAAACCTGCATGGCATCGCAGGAAACGATCTCCCCTCCCAAACGCTGTGCCGTCTCAAAAGCAGCGTCGGACTTGCCGGCACCGCTGGGGCCGACGATAAAAATGATCGGGGTTTTGATGGTGCTCATCTAAGGATAAATGCGGGTGGGATATCCCAGTTTGGACAGTTGGACTTCCAGGGTCTGGGCCTCGTTAAGAGAGGTCAGTTGGCCGACGCGCACGCGGAAAAATTTGCGGCCTTCGAGGGACATGGTCTCAACAATATAAGCGTACTGTCCGCCGGCTTTCAATTCATCGGCCAGCCGCAGTGCGCGGGACTGTTCCAAAAACGCGCCGACCTGGACCGTGAAATATTCTTTTTCTTCCAGCAGTTGGCGCGCGATGGGATATTCCGAACTCGACGGGAACCGTTCAACGATCCGCGTGAGGTATTCCTTGGCCTTTTGCCATTGCATGAGTTTCAGATGGGTGCGGGCGAGTTTCAAATAAACCAGACTTAACAATTGGGATTCGGGGCTTTTGCGCAAGAGCGCCTCCCCTTCCTTGAGGGCGTCCTTGTAAAACCCGGCCATGTAAAGCCCCTCGAGCATTCCGAGGGCGGCCTTGTCGTACGTTTCCTTGTTCAAAGAAGAGCTTTTGACGACCCAAAAGGCCTTGCGCGCCTCGGCGTATTGGCCCAAACGCAATTGGCTCAAGCCCAGGTAATACTGGGCCATGGTCCTCTCCTGCTCCACGGCGGTGGACTTTAAGATCTCTTGCGACAGATCGCGCACCTGGGCATAATCCTTGTTCATGAGCGCGACCTCGACGTCGGACAAAGCCGCATCAGAGATGCCGCCCCAAAAAAGGATCATGGCCAATGATAAGAGACAGGAAAAAATTCTCACAACTAGCCCTTCAATGCCTGGTCAAGGTCGGCGATGAGATCCTCGGCGCCTTCAATGCCTAGTGAAACGCGCACGGTTTCCCTGGTGATGCCCGAGGCCTTCAAGGCCGTCGGCCCCATGGATGCGTGGCTCATGTACCACGGGGTCTCGATCAACGATTCCACCCCACCCAATGATTCGGCCAGGGCGAAATATTTCAATTTCTTGAAAAACGTATTCAACAGGACCTTGCCGGTGTCCAGCTCAAAAGCCAGCATGCCGCCGAAACCTGTCATCTGTTTGCGGACCAGATCCGGCTGGGGATGGCTTTTCAGGCCCGGATAATAGACCTTCCTGACGTTCTTGTGCCCCTCGAGGAAACGGGCCACGGCCATAGCATTGTTCTGGTGCGCTTCCATGCGGGGGCCGAGCGTCTTGATCCCGCGCAGGACCAGCCACGCATCATACGGCGACTGCGACACGCCCAACGCATTGACCAGATACCGGCCGCGCTCCTTGAGATCATTATTGGCATAAACAACGGCCCCGCCGACCACGTCGCTGTGGCCGTTGAGGTATTTCGTCGTCGAATGGACCACCATGTCCACGCCGAGGTCCAGCGGCTTCTGGAAATACGGGGACAAAAAGGTATTGTCCGCGACGGTGAGTATTTTCTTTTTGCGGGCGATGGCAACGACCGCCTCAATGTCCACGATGTTCAACAGCGGGTTGGACGGCGTCTCGATCCAGATCATTTTGGTCTTGGATGTGACGCTGTCCTTGACCTTCTTGAGGTCGCGCATATTGACGAAGGAAAAATCAAATCCCATGGGCTTTAAGACCGCGTTGAACAAACGGTAGGTGCCGCCGTAAATGTCGTCGCCGGTGATGATATGGTCGCCGGGCTTGAGGAAGAACAGGACCGCGGTGATGGCGGCCATGCCGGTGGCGGTCGCCGAGCAGTTCACCCCGCCTTCGAGGGCCGCGATATTGGCCTCCAGCGCCGCGCGCGTGGGGTTGCCGCTGCGGGTGTAATCATAGCCCTTGTGCTTTCCGATGGCGTCAAAAAAGAACGTGGACGTCGAATAGATCGGGGTGATGACGGAATTGAACGTCGTGTCAATGTTAACGCCCGTGTGAACGGATTTAGTGCGGATTAGCATTAATCTCCCCTGGCTTTTAAAAGAATTGTCTTAATGACATACTCCTGTTTTGTCTTATATTTGTCAAAACTCTTAATATTTTTTTCTGTTACTCCTATTTGAAATTCAATACCTCCTCTATGTTGGTGACTCAGATAAGGACTTTTCTTGACTTCATCCCTCGACATAACCCAATACACTATTCTATCAATCCAAACGCCGATAAAAACGAATACATGACAGGCATCCGGTTTTAACTGCTGAAAATTCATCCAAAAGGGATCTTTCGAACTATACGATAGCGCCTTGGATACAAGATCTCCTCTTATTTTAGTATTTATGGCCCTGCAGGCCTTCGCTTCAATTTTTATACCATCAAGCCAAAGGTCATATTCTCCCTCATAATGATTGTCCAATTTTTTACTGGCCTGCTCAAGCCTGGGGCTCATTTCTTTTAAATGTTCTTCTCCCCAAATTTGACCAAAGACCCTGGGGGACATACCAAACAAACGCAAATATTTCTTATCTCGAACATAATCCTCCCGTAACTGATCATAATCTTGAAATGATATGACATGCTTATTCCTCAAAAGGTGCGTCTTCAACCCTTTCAAATCCATCTACGCGCTCCGCGATCCAATTCAGGGAAAGGATTTTGCCATTGCCAACCCGTCCTTCCTGTTTTTCGGAAACGCTCCAAACGCCTAATCGTTATTTCCGCAAAAACAGGATCAACATCAAAAGTATACACCTTGCGTTTAAGCCTTTCCCCCGCAATAAGCGATGTCCCCGCATGAGCGAAGAAATCAACAACCAGATCTTTTTCTTTCGTTCCGGATTCAATAATTCTTTCAATCGCCTTTAAGGGTTTTTGGGCATAGCAACCGGGAACGTTTTCCTCCATCCTATAAAAGACCTGTTGAATATCCACCCAAACATTCCCGGCACGGATAAACTGTGATTTACTGCGTTCCATGTTCTCAGTCATTTGGCCATTGATTTCCTTATAATAACCCCTTAAAATTTTCGGTATATCCGTGTACTCCGCCTGCACATTGAAGAACGGATCACCTTTAACGTAATACAATAATTCCTGCCTTACCCACATCCAATTTTTTTGTGTCCCAAACCCTCTCTGATTCCGTAATGTTATGAAATTTCTCGGCCTTAATACCTCAAAATCTCTCATCAAGATAATAAAATCGGGTAATGGCTGAAAATTATCTTTATAATCAGTCCCCATCCAGACATAAAAATGCGCATTTCGATCCAAGACACCGACCGTATTCTGAACCCACTTCCTCGAAAAAGATATATAATCTTCAAGTCCCATCTTGAACAAATTCCTCGTATTAACGTTACCGACGATAACGTTATAAGGAGGATCGTGGACGGCCAGGTCTGCTTTCTCCCCCTCCATGATTTTGGCTACACCTCCCGGATCAGTCGCATCCAACACACCGACCCTGTGCCCCGCAACTTTGTCCTGCCAAATCTCCCCCGCCTTCAGACGGCATAATGGCAGGATCTTTTCCATTAATTTTTCACTGAAATCAAGCCGTTGAATGCTTTCTTTCGTTTTCCCGTTCTTCTCAAGAAAAGATGCCAGCGAATCATCAAATAAATCCAACGTGATTTGTTCCTTTTTCATAAGACATGTGCTCCCTTGTGTTTCTTGTTGCTTCTCCGGAAATCGCGCCGCAGAACAATATAGTCACCTTCTTCCATAAAATTAACCCGCTCACCCTTTTTCATGCCTAAACGCTGACGTATGTGCTTAGGAACGGTTACCCGTCCTTTAGACGTTACAACCACCGTTGTCATAAGCTTATCCTCCCAAAAACAATTTTTATTGTATATCTATAAATCATTTTTTACAAAGACAAATCCAAGCGCGCGGCCGGTTTTGGGGTCGCGGGCTTTGGAGGTCATTTTGGCCCTTTCCTCCTCGCTCAATTCGTCCTCATAGCGAACGGCCAATTGCCAGGTCGGTTTGGAACGGCTATGCACTTTAGACACCGGTTCCTGTCCGAGAAAACACCCCTTGGTGTAAGACACAAAATCATTTTCATGGACGTTGAGGATAAAATCGTCGTGATAATCCACGCCGTGCAAAGGAATATTATTTTGAAGGCGGAATAAAGTAAAAGCGTTCGTTGTAACATCCGAAGGCAGGGCGCGGGCTGTCAGAATGATGCGTCCGGAATTTTGAGGAATGGTGTGTTCCCCCTCGGATAGCGGACGATCGCCCGACAGATCGAAATACGCGTTCAAGGCCACGGGCTCGATCGTGGTGTGGCTTAAACGCGCGTATTTATCCGTATGCGCCCTGACCGCCTCCCACGCCGACGAGGCAATGACCAGCAGGAATTCATCGTCACCACGACGGACCTGATCAAAGGTGGCCACGATGCGGCCGTGCATATTCAAAAACGCGTTATGCGGCCTATCCAGCGTGTCGGACGTCAGCCCGCCCAAAAATTTCTCTGCGCTTCCCCGCACGCTCACAACGATTTTGTCTAACTTATAGATCATACCTTCGCTATTTTTTTAGCCAAGGCCAGGGCTTCCGCCTTGGTTGATATCTTCCCTAATGACTGTGCTTCCTCGACGGCAGTCAGGATCTTGGCGAAAATGGGGCCGGGCTTGAGTTTCAATATTTTGATGAGGTCACGGCCGGTGAGCAGGCGCTCGAGCGGGACCTTGTTTTTTTCCTCAAAGAAACGCGCAATGACCATGCGGCAAATTTTCTCGTGATGTTCGGCTTTGGCCGGCGTGGTCAGGGGGCCGCGGGTCGCGCGCTGGTCGGCCATGGCCAAAAGTACAATGGCCGCGCCCTCTTTTCCGGTATCGCGCAAATAACGGAACACGGCTTTTTCCGTCGGGCGTTGGAAATTGGACAGGTATCCGGGCCGCAAATGCAGGCGCACGGCGTCTTCCAGAAAATGGCGTTCCTTAACGGACAATTTCAAACGCCTGGCCGCCAGCCGCGTGATGCGCATCCCCACATGTTCGTGGCCGTGAAAGGTCATGCGCCCGCCTTCTTTCTTTCGCGTATCCGGCTTGCCGACATCATGCAGGAGCGCGGCCAATTTCAAAAGTGCGGCGCGCGAATGGCCGCCGGCGATCTCTTCATGAAGATAGGCCTGTATTTGCGGGTCCTTTTCCTGCGCGCAAAGAAGTTCAAACTGGCGCAGGACTTCCAGCGAATGGCGCCACACGTCCAGATGATGATACCCGCCCTGATGAACGCCCTGCATGACGCTCAATTGCGGCAGGACCCTGGCCAACAACCCGTCCTTGTCTAAAAGAACGATCGTTTCGTAGGCCCTCGGCGAAGAGAGGACCTTGAACAGTTCCTCGCGCACCCGTTCCATGGCCGCGTTCAGGACAAGGCCCGCGTCCTTCTTGATGCGGGCGGCAGTTTTGCCTTCGATCTTCAAACCGAAAACAGCTTTTAACGCGTACGCCCGCAAAAGTCTTAAAGGGTCGTCCTTAAAAACATCAGCGGACACCATGCGCGCTGTTTTGGTTTTTAGGTCGCGCTTAGCGCCCCAATGGTCCAGGACATTCTCTTGCCAATCGTCGGTATCTTTGAGTTTCGCGACATTCACGCACAATGTATTGACGGTAAAATCCCGTGAACGCAAATCGGCCTTGATGGTGGGGGCGCGAAGGTCTGAAAAATCAAAAGTCCAGATCAAAGGATCTTTGCGCACGACGCGGGCACAGCCGTGTTCTTTGTCCAAAAGCACGAAGGTGCCTTTGACCTTGCGGGCGAAGGCGCGGGCGAAAGCGACGGCATTGTCACTAACGGCAAAATCAAGGTCCCTGCTCTTTTTCCCCAGACAATGGTCGCGCAAAAAACCGCCGACCAAATGGACGTCGGTCTTTTTCACCCGGGCCAAGTCCCGGACAATTTTTAAATGGGGAAGGTCTAAGAGGATCATTCCGGTTGCGGCATGGTCGACTTGTCAAAGATATCATCGGCGACGAAAATGGGGGCCTTAAAACGCACGGCCATGGCGATGCTGTCCGAAGGCCGGGCGTCGATGAGTTTGATCTCCCCCTCTTTGGATCTTATTTCCAGTTTAGCATGAAAAGTATTGTCAACGAGTTTGTCGATGAGCGCACGCTCCAAACGGCCGCCCAGGGCCTCGATGACATCGACCAGAAGGTCGTGGGTCATGGGCCTGGGCACGTCCACACCCGAAATTTTGAGCCTGATGCTGGAGGCCTCCATGAACCCGATGACGACCGGGATCTGGCGTTCCCCGTCCTTTTCCTTAAGAACGATAACCTGGTCCTGGCGTTTCTCGTCGATGATGATCTTGACCAATTCAACCCTGACCATGCCGGCCTTTCTTGCGCGCTTTCAGTTTCCTGTTCTTGGCCTTGTTCTTGCCCAAAATGGCCTGCAACTCGTCCATGAACTGGTTGACGTCCCTGAATTGCCGGTAGACGGAGGCGAAACGCACGTAAGCGACCTCGTCCAGGACGGCGAGGCGGTCCATGACCATCTCGCCGATGTCCTTGGCGTGTATTTCCTGGTCGTATTTCTTGCGGACGGCGTGCTCGATAGCGTCCACCATGGCCTCGACCTGGTCCACGCTCACCGGCCGCTTCTCGCAGGCCTTGACGACACCATTGAGGATGCGCGCGCGGTCAAAGGGCTGGCGCCGGCCGTCGCGCTTAACCACCATCAAAGGCAGTTGCTCGATATGTTCGTAGGTGGTGAAGCGCTCTTCGCATTTGGGGCATTTGCGCCGGCGGCGGATGGACGTCCCGTCGCTGTTCAAACGCGAATCCACAACACCGGTGTCCTTATGTCCGCAGGAGGGGCAGCGCATGATTCACCTTGTCATGCCCGAATGTTTTAATCGGGCATCCAGTTCATTAGTGTCTGGATTCCCGACAGAAGCATTCGGGAATGACACTAGAGGTCAGGGTAAATGGGAAATTCGTCCGTTAATTTCTGCACGTCGGCGCGCACTTTTTCCAGAGCGGCGGCGTCGGCCCGGCCGGCAATGGCGCGCTCGATCAATTGGGCGATCCTGTCCATTTCTTTTTCCTTCATCCCGCGGGACGTCACCGCCGGGGTGCCAAGGCGCAAGCCGCTGGTGACCGTCGGGGGCTGCGGATCGAACGGCACCAGGTTCTTGTTGACCGTGATCTGCACCTTGTCCAGCAGTCCGGCCGCGTCCTTGCCGGAAATATTCTTGGCCCGCAGGTCCACCATCAATAAATGGTTGTCCGTTGTGCCGGAGACGATCCGGTAACCCCGCGCGGCAAGGGCCTTGGCGAACGCAACGGCGTTGCCAACGGTCTGCTTCTGGTACTGCTTGAATTCCGGCGACAAGGCCTCTTTGAACGACACGGCCTTGGCCGCGATGATGTGCATCAAAGGCCCGCCCTGGATACCGGGAAAAACAGTGCTGTCGATCTTTTTAGCGAATTCCTGACGGCAAAGGACCATGCCCCCGCGGGGCCCTCGCAGCGTCTTGTGCGTCGTGGTGGTGACAAATTCGGCGTACGGCACGGGACTCGGATGCAGTCCCGCGGCAACCAATCCAGCAAAGTGGGCCATATCCACAAATAAATACGCGCCGACCTTGTCCGCGATCTGGCGGAAACGTTTGAAATCCAAACGTCTAGAATATGCGGAATAACCGGCCACGATCATTTTGGGCTTATGTTCCGTCGCCAAACGCTCAACCTCATTCATATCAATGAGCTCGGTCTTTTGGTCCACCTTATACGAAACAAAATGATACAGGCGTCCGGAAATATTGATCTTTAAGCCATGGGTCAAATGCCCTCCGCAGGCCAGGTCCATACCCATGACCGTATCGCCGGGGCTTAACACAGACAGATACACGGCCGTGTTGGCCTGGGAACCGGAATGCGGCTGGACATTGACATGCTCGGCGCCGAACAGGGCTTTGGCCCGCTCGATGGCCAGACGTTCCACCGTGTCCACGTGCTCGCATCCGTTGTACCAGCGCGCCGCCGGATACCCTTCCGCGTATTTATTGGTCAAGACCGATCCTGCCGCTTCCAGCACGGCGGCGGAGACAATATTCTCGGAAGCGATGAGTTCCAGATTGTTCTTCTGGCGCTTGAGTTCATCCTGGACGGCCTTGAAAATTTCAGGGTCAATGGTGCGCAAATGCTCCATCATCATGTCCTTCCTTTATTTCATAAACTCTTTTTCTATGTCCTTGATCTGCTCGGTGCGGCGCAAATGCCGGCCGCCCTCGAATTCCGCCGTCAGCCAGGCATCAATGATGACCAGGATCTGGGCCTCATCGACGAATTTGGCGCCGATGACCAGAATGTTGGCATTATTGTGCTGGCGCGCAAGGCGGGCCGCTTGGACGTTATAACACAGGGCGGCGTAGGCCCCGGGCACTTTATTGGCGGCGATCGAATGCCCGAGACCGGTCAAGCACAAAAGGATGCCCCGGCTTCCCGCTGTTTTGACCACGCGCAGGGCCACGTCTTTGGAAATGGGCGGATAATCGCAATCCACACCCTCGATGCTGGTACCGGCATCGATGACCTGATGTCCCAAAGCGATCAGGTGCGCGAAGACTTTTTTCTTTAATGGGAAACCGCGGTGGTCCGCGCCGATAAAAATTTTCATAAAAGGTCCACGATCTTTCCGACCGCCTCATCAATGGTCAGCATGCATTCCTCATAGGCCGCGCGCGGTTGGCCGATGGGGTCCGGCACGTCCATGTCGGTCTCAAAACTGCGGGGATCAGAAGCAAATTCCTTGAGCAGATACACCCTTTTCTCGACGGGCGGCACGCGGTCGAGGATCTGGGACCGGTGCACGCGGGTCATGGCGAAGATGAGGTCGCTCTTGCGCAGCATGATGCGCCCCAGCGGTGTGGACTGGTGGCCGCTGGCATCAATGCCCCTCTGCTTTAAGACCGCGATGGTCTCCTGGCTGGCCGGGGTCTTGAAAAAAACGTTCGTGCCGGCGGAAAGCACTTCCACGTCCGGACGGCCTTTGAGTTTCGCTTTCAGCAGATACTCGGCCATCACCGACCGGCAGCTGTTGCCGGTGCATACAAAAAGGACGCACTTTTTGTTGATGGTGCGGTCCACGTCCGGCTGGGTGATGCCCCCGTCGCGGATGACCGTCGGTTTCTCCTTCGTGAAATCCACGATGGTCGAGGAAACGCCGAACTCAACGCCTCCCCCGTCAATGGCCAGGTCCACCTGGCCCTCGAGGTCCACCATCGCCTCATGCAGGTTGACCGGCGGTTTTTTCCCTTCGATGTTGGCCGAAGGCGCGGCAATGGTGCATCCGGATTCTTCCACCAGGCGCAAAGCAATGGTGTGGTCGGGCATGCGCACCCCGATGGTCGCCCCTTCCTCCTTGGCCGGAACGATGACCGTCAACGGTCCGGGCCAGTATTTGTCGATCAGTTTGTACAAATTTGGTTGGGTATAAGACGAATAATTGTCAATGATGCCGCGCTGGGCGACCAAAATGGAGAATGGCTTGTCCTGGGCGCGGCGTTTGACCTTCTTTAAGCGTTCCATGGCCTTGGGGTTATTGGAATCCGCCGCGATGCCGTAAACGGTTTCCGTCGGAAAAACGACCAGTCCGCCCCGGCGGATGACGCGCGCCGCCTCGGCGATCTTGTCGGGCTCGGGGAGCGCGCTATTGATGGTGAGCACCTTGGTTTTCATTTTTATCCTCCGACGGCTTTCAGGGCCTTCTGACCGATGTCGCGCCGGAAAAAACAATGGTCAAAATGGATCTTCTCAAGAGCGCTATAGGCATGGGCGATGGCCTCTTCCAAACCATGGCCCAAGGCGGTCACGCCTAAAACACGCCCGCCGCTGGTGACCAGGGTGCCGCCGTCATTTTTTGTCCCCGCGTGAAAAATGACCGTATCCTCATCGGCGACCTCATCCAGTCCCGTAATGGGAAACCCGCTCTGGTATGGGCCCGGATACCCGCCGGCGCTGACCACCACGCACACGCAGGAACGCGGGTCCCATTGCACGGACAGTTCATGCAGATGCCCGTCGCAGGCCGCGAGTATGACTGCTACCAAGTCCGTCTTTAAACGCGGCAAAATGCTTTGGGTCTCGGGATCACCAAAACGCACGTTGAATTCCAGGACCATGGGCCCCGACGCCGTGAGCATGAGCCCGGCGTACAGAACGCCCTTAAAAGGCATATTTTCCTGATACATGCCGCGGATGGCCGTCTCGATCACGCGGGCAATGACCGTCTTAAGGACATCCGCCGTGACCGCCGGGGCCGGACAATAAGACCCCATACCGCCGGTGTTGGGTCCCAGGTCATCATCAAAAATGCGCTTATGGTCCTGGGCCGCGGGCAGCACCAAAAAATGTTTGCCGTCGCTGATGGCCAATACCGACGCTTCCTGGCCTTGCAGGCATTCTTCAATGACAACGCGGTTGCCGGCCGCGCCGAACAGTTTCTGCACCATGATCTCATC
>JACPXN010000111.1 GCA_016196515.1 Candidatus Omnitrophota bacterium
CGCGAATGCGGGACCGAAGGAGCAGGAATCCCGCCTTCCCGACCATTCTTTATGCGTCCCTCCCAGCCCCAAAAGCGTATTGCCGAACTGATCAAGACCATTAAGGAACATGACCATCGCTATTATGTCCTTGATGATCCCATCCTCGCCGACGCTGAATACGATGCGCTTTTAAAAGAACTTTCCGGCCTGGAAACCCGGTATCCGCAGTTCAAATCCCCGTTCTCGCCCACGCAAAGGGTGGGAGCGCAGGTCAGCGGTGACCTTCCTGCCGTTGTCCACCGTGTCAAAATGCTTTCTTTGGACAATACGTATTCTCCCGACGAGATCAGGGCCTGGCATACCCGTGTGTCCAAGGGACTGGAAGGCGAAGCGTTCACCATGACCGTGGAACCGAAGGTCGACGGGGTCAGCTGTTCTTTGATGTATGAAGGCGGGGTCCTGGTGATGGCGGCCACCCGCGGGGACGGCGTGACCGGTGAGGACATCACCCACAATGCCAGGGTCATCCGTTGTATTCCTCTGCGTTTGGAGGGGGATGTTGCGCGGGTCCTGGAGGTGCGCGGCGAAGTGTATATGGACAAGGCGGACCTCAGTGCCCTTAACCGCCTGCGCAAAGAACAGGGCGAAGTGCTTTTTGCCAATCCCCGCAACGCCGCCGCCGGATCTTTAAAACTTCTGGACCCCGCGGTATCCGCGGGCCGTCGTCTGAAATTTTTTGTCCATTCGTTCGGGCTTCTGGAGGGAGGGAAACCCTACGCGGACCAATGGCAATTTTTGTCCAAAGTTGAAAAATACGGTTTGCCTGTCAATCCGCACAATCGTTTGTGCCGTCATATCGACGATGTGTTCACTTTTTGCGATGAACTTTATCACCGGCGCGCGGCCATGGTCTATGAAGTGGATGGCGTGGTCGTCAAGGTCAACGGCCTTGGCCAGCAGGCCCGTTTGGGCATGACATTAAAAAGCCCGCGCTGGGCCGTGGCGTTCAAATTTCCCGCGCACCAGGCCACGACCATTGTCAAGGACATCACGATCCAGGTGGGGCGCACCGGCGTTTTGACACCGGTGGCTGAACTTAAGCCCGTGGCTTTGGCCGGCGTCACCATCAGCCGCGCGACGCTGCACAATTTTGACGAGATCAGGCGTTTGGGCGTGGCCGCGGGGGACCGGGTTTTGCTGGAACGCGCGGGGGATGTTATTCCTAAGATCGTCAAGGTCGTCGCAAAATTGTCTTCTTCAGGCGGGATCACGGCACCCAAAACCTGTCCGTCGTGCAAGGGCAGGATCGTCAAGGAAAAAGCCGAAGATGTGGCGTACCGCTGTGTCAATCCCGCCTGTCCCCAGCAGGTGGAGCGGGGGCTCATCCATTTCGCCGGCCGTGAGGCCATGGATATTGAAGGGTTGGGGGAGGCGGTCGTGGTCCAGCTGGTCGCCAAAGGCCTGGTCAAGGATGTCGCCGGACTTTACCGGCTGACAAAAAACGATTTGCTGGGGCTTGAACTGTTCGCCGGCAAAAAGGCCGACAACCTTTTGGCCGCCATCGCGGCGAGCAAGAAAAAACCTTTGTCCAGATTTTTGTTCGGTTTAGGTGTCGATCATGTCGGGCAGAAAGCGGCCCTGGTTTTGGCCGGCCGTTTCAAGGACCTTAGGTCGCTCATGGCCGCAAAGGAGGAGGGCCTGCAAACCGTCGAAGAAATCGGCCCCGTCATTGCCCGATCCGTGGTAGAATTTTTCAAAAGTGCCCGCACCAAACGTCTGGTGCGCTCACTGGAGGCAACGGGTGTTAATTTCAAGGAACCGCGGGCCATGCCGGCGGGGGATCGTCTCAAGGGCAAGAAATTCGTTTTCACCGGTGAATTGAACGGCATCACCCGTCCACAGGCGCAAAAGATGGTGGAGGCCCAGGGCGCTTTGGTGATGTCGTCCGTCAGCAAAACCACGGATTATGTCGTGGCCGGGGACAGCCCCGGGTCGAAACTGGACAAGGCCGTGCAACTGGGCATTTCTCTGCTGGATCAAAAACAATTCGAGGAGATGGCGCATGGTTAAACCCAGTGTCCTTAAAGCGTATGCGTTGATCGCCTGCCTGGTGGTGACGTCGATCTCTTTGAGCGCCTGTGAGCCGTTAAGAAAGAAATTCACCCGTCAGAAAAAGAAGGACGCGTTCGCACAGCAGGATTTCATCCCGGTGCTGGAACCCCAGGAATATCCGGCGGCCGAGAAAGACCCGGTGCAGAATTACAAGCAGCATTATGCCCTCATCAAAGTGTGGTATAGGGACATGTGGAGAGCCCTGGAAGAACGCGGTTCGGACAAACAGCAGAGGTATCTTATAAAGACCATCTACGGCCATATTGATGAAATGCGCAAACTCGTCGGGCCGCAGCAACAGCAGAAACTGGATGATCTGGCCAAGGTCCTTTCTTATTACGACAGCGCTTTGGGCGTGCCTGCGCCGATGCGCAATGTTTCCCGCATCCGAAGCGATTTGCGCGCCTTCGACCGCATGCTGCGCAACAAGTTGAGGGCCGACAGGATCAAAGGATCTTTCATTCCCGTTCCATGAAGGAATTCATCGGTGAATTCATCAACTATATTTCCGTCGAGCGCGGTCTGGCGAAAAATACGCTCATGGCCTACCGGCTGGACCTGGAAAAATATGTAAGATCATTGGCCGGCCAGGGCGTCAAAGATGCCGACGCTGTCCGTCCCCGGCACATCACCGGTTTTCTGCAAATGCTCAAGAAGTCGGACCTTTCCACGTCCAGTATTTGCAGGAATTTGGCCGCCGTCAAAATGTTCCACCGTTTTTTGGTGCGCGACGGCCTGGCTAAGGAAGACCCGACGTCCCTGGTGGATACGCCCAAACAATGGGCGCGGATCCCCGAGGTATTGACGCAAAAGGAGATGGAAGCGATCCTGCGGGCTCCCGTAAAAGGCCAAGGCCCTTACGGGACAAGGGCGCAGCGTATGTTAGCCCGGCGTGATCACGCGATGCTGGAACTTTTTTACGCCTCCGGTATGCGCGTTTCGGAAATGGTGGACCTGAAGGTCGCCGGCGTCAATTTGGAGGCCGGGTTCGTGCGCGCCGTCGGCAAAGGCAGCAAGGAGCGCATCGTTCCCGTCGGCAGGAAAGCGCGGGAGGCCATCGCCTATTATTGCGAACGCATACGTCCTAAATTGCTAAAGTCCGCGGACAGCGACGCGCTTTTTTTAAGTCAGCAGGGCAAAAAGATGTCGCGGGTCATGGCCTGGAAGATCATCAAGCAGTATGCGCGGCTGGCGGGCATTAAAAAGAACATTAAGCCCCATACGTTAAGGCATACCTTCGCCACCCATTTGCTCGAGCACGGCGCGGATTTGCGTTCCGTGCAGGAAATGCTCGGCCACGCGGACATCGCCACGACACAAATTTACACGCACGTGGACAAAGAGCGGCTCAAGAGCGTACACAAACAGTTTCATCCTAGGGGTTAATTTGTTATCACGTTTGGATCAAAAATCGCTGGCATTGGTGAGGCAGATCGGCGCTCTGGCGGATGAAAGCGGGATGCGCGCGTATCTGGTCGGTGGGCCGGTGCGGGACCTCGCATTGAAAATACCCAGTACTGATCTGGATATCACCGTTGAAGGCGAGGGGATGCGCCTCGCAGGGCTGTTCGCGGCCGAACACGCGGGGGCCAAAACAGTCCGTTACCCGGCGTTCAAGACCGCTACCGTATTTTTGCCCAACGGGCGCGTTGTTGATTTTGCCACGGCCCGCAAAGAAACGTATGCCCGTCCCGGCGCTTTGCCGTCGGTGACCGCCTCCGTCTTGCGCGATGACCTTTTCCGCCGGGATTTCACCATCAACGCCATGGCCGTTGCCTTGAATGCCGCGGCATGGGGGAAGATCAGGGACCCTTTCAACGGCAGGGCTGACGTGCGTTCAAAAAAGATCCGCGTCCTGCACCACAAAAGTTTTATCGATGATCCGACACGGGTCCTGCGGGCCGCGCGTTTCGCGGGACGTCTGCGTTTTACCGTTGCGTCCAGGACATTGAAATTGCTCAAAGAGGCCGTGCGCGCCAAGGCCCTTGACGCTTTGAAAGTCCAAAGATATTCCAAAGAATTGGACAAGATCCTTAAAGAAGATGACCCGGCGCTGACCCTTGGATATCTTAAGGCCTGGGGTGTCAAAAGGCCTGCCGCTCCCTGCGGCAGGCACGTTATCGAATATGCAATAGAATAAACAGGAGACCGCGCATGTCCCGGATTGAAAAAGTCAATGAAGCCATCAAACGTGAGCTCGGCAACATGATCCAGTTCGGGCATTTGAACGACCCGCGCGTCGCGTTCGTCACCATCATGGGCGTTGAGGTCAGCAAAGACCTTGGGCGCGCCAAGGTCAAGTTCAGCACCCTGTCCGAGGACCCCGAGGACATCAAGGACGCGGCCGAGGGCCTTGACAGCTGCCGGGGATATATCCGTAAACTCATCAGCCAACGCGTGGTCATGCGCACCACCCCGGAGTTCCTGTTCATCTATGACAAGTCCGTACATCATGCCCAACGCATTGACCAGGCCCTGGAAGAGATCAGGAAATTGAGTTCCAACGGCAAAGGGGGACGCCGATGAAAGCGTTTGAGGATGTCCTTAGCGTCGTGCGCCGGCACAGGACGTTTTTGGTGACCTGCCACTGTAATCCTGACTCGGATGCCGCGGCTTCCGTTTTGGCCATGGTGCTGGCGCTTAAGAAAATGAAAAAGTCCGCCGTCGTTGTGAATGAGGACCGCCTGCCTGATTGGTTGAAATTCCTGCCCAAGGCCGGGCTTTTCAAAAAGGCCGCCAGCGTTAGACCGTTTGACTACGACGCGGCCATTGTCCTGGACTGCGCAGATCTCGAGCGCATCGGCGGGGTGAAAAAACTTTTGATCAAAGGTCGGCCCGTTATCAATATTGACCATCATGTGACCAACGATCGTTTTGGTTTAGTCAACTGCGTTGTCCCCAAGGCGTCTTCAACGTGCGAAATTTTGTTCGGCCTGTTTGAGCGGGCGAAGGTCCGTTTGGACAGGGGCATGGCCCTGCTTTTATATGCCGGGATCATGACGGACACGGGTTCGTTCAAATATGAAAATACGAGCAGCCGCACCCACGCCATCGCGGGTGAACTCATGGCTTTTGGTTTAAAAGCGCCGTTTTTGCAGGAAAAACTTTACCCTGGCCTTCCGGTCGCCGACATGAAACATTTTTCCAAACTCATTTATGAGGCCCAACTCGTTCTGGGTAGCCGGGTGTATTGCGTGTCCATCCCCCAACGCACGGCGGACCTTTTTTCCAAAGGGTTCGACCTCAAGGAGAAAGTCTTCACTTTCTTAAGGAACGTCAGAGGCATTGAAGCGGTCATCATCCTCAATGAAGTGAATTCCGGGATGACGAGGGTGAATTTGCGCAGTCAGGGCAAGATGGAAGTGGCGGTCTTGGCCCAGCAATTTGACGGGGGAGGCCACCGCAAGGCCGCCGGGTGCACGGTGCGCGCGGACCTTTTGACCGCCCGGACAAACATATTGGCGGCTTGCGCCAAGCAGGGCAAAGCTCTTTAAAAAGGCAAACTCCATGGAAGGCGTCATCGTCGTCAATAAACCGCCGGGGATCACTTCCCACGACGTGGTCGGTTTTGTCCGCAGGAAATTCAAGATGCGCCGGGTGGGGCATGCCGGGACGCTGGACCCTTTGGCCACCGGTGTCTTGGTGATGCTTTTGGGGAAGTCCACCAAGCTGTTTGACCGTTTTGTCGCCTTTGACAAGTCCTACCGCGCCACCCTGCGTTTGGGCACCAAGACCGCCACCGCCGATATCATGGGCCGGGTCATTGAGGAGAAGCCGTTTTCCGGTATCACGCGTTCGCGCGTGGAAGAGGTTTTCAGGGGTTTCGTGGGGGACATCGAACAAAAACCGCCCATGGTTTCCGCGGTGAAGCATCAAGGCCGGCGGCTTTACAAGATCGCCCGCGAGGGTAAAAGCGTCGAACGCGCCGTCCGCAAGGTGCGCGTTGACGAGGTGCGGTTGTTGTCGTTCGCCCTTCCGGAAGTGGAATTTTTTATGGCCTGCTCCAAGGGCACCTATGTCCGCCAATTGGTCGAGGATGTGGGCGAGGTTCTCGGGTGCGGTGCCTGCATCAGTCAGATCGAGCGGGTCAAGGTCGGGCCTTTTGACATCAAGGACGCGGTCAAACTTGAGGATCTTAATGAAGGTCATGTCCGGTCTTGGTCGGGTCAAAGTTAAGCGTTCCTGCGTTGCCATCGGTATTTTTGACGGGGTGCACCGCGGCCATCAAATGCTGCTGGCGGCCATGGTGAAAGAAGCCCGCCGTTTGAAGGCCGTGCCCGTCGTCATCACATTTTTTCCCCATCCGGCCCATGTTTTGTCTCCGTCCGCCAAGATCGCCTATCTGGTTTCTTTGCGCCACCGGTTCAAACTTTTGGAAGCGCTCGGGGTCAGGGTCTGCATCGTCATCCGTTTCACGCGGGCCTTTGCCGCCATTGAACCCGAGGCCTTTATCCGGCGCGTTCTTATCGGGCGTCTGGGCGCCGAGGCCGTTTTCGTGGGGGAAGATTTCCGTTTCGGCAAGGACCGCCGGGGGGATGTGGCCCTGTTCAAACGTTTGGGCGAAACATGCGGTTACGCCGCCCATGGGGTGGCGCCTTTAAGGGCGGGACGCAATCCCATCAGCAGCACCCGCCTGCGCGCTTTGATAGTGTCGGGAAAATTGAGCGCGGCCCAACGTTTATTGGGCAGGCCGTTTTCACTGATGGCCGATGTCATCAAAGGTAGCGGCCGCGGGCGTTCGTTAGGGTATCCGACG